>JANWJM010000017.1 GCA_025449475.1 Thermoactinomycetaceae bacterium | reverse complement strand
GCAACGGGATACTATCTGGTTGCGCGAGAAGCCTTTATTGTCATGAAACAACAAAATATGGGTGGAAATCTTGTCTTTGTCGGTTCGAAAAACTCGATCTATGCTGGCAAGAATGTCGCTGCATATAGTACAGCAAAAGCAGCAGAGGTTCATCTGGCGCGTTGTCTCGCAGCTGAAGGGGGTTCATATGGGATTCGTGTCAATTCGGTTCTACCAGATGCTGTTTTGCAAGGGTCCAAAATATGGAACTCCCACTGGAGAAAAGAGAGAGCGGCTGCCTATGGCATTGATCCTGATCAGCTAGAAGAACATTATCGGAAACGAACTGCGCTGATGGTCAATGTTTATCCGCAGGATGTTGCCGAGGCGATCGCATTTCTGGCTTCCAGTCGTTCAGCAAAGACAACGGGATGTATGATTACAGTCGATGGTGGCGTACCCGCAGCATTTACCCGTTAAAGATAAAAAGACGAGGTGATTGGTATGAGTGATCGTACTTATCAACTGTTTGAAAGGCAGCAGAGAGATCGGGGGATCGACCTTGATCAGGTGATCGCAAAGTGCAAAACCCTTGAAATCGAAACCCCGTCTTGGGGATACGGCGATTCTGGGACACGTTTTAAGGTTTTTCAGAAGGAAGGTGTTCCACGGAATCCTTTTGAAAAAATTGAAGATGCCGCTGAAGTGCATCGTGTGACCGGATTAGCTCCACGGGTTGCAATTCATATTCCTTGGGATCAGGTGGAGGATTTTACAGAACTAAAAGAACATGCTGCTGCTCATGGCATTGAAATTGGCGCGGTAAACCCCAATCTCTTTCAGGAAGATGAGTATCAATTTGGCAGCCTTTGCAATGTGGATCCAGCTATCCGCCGAAAGGCGATCGATCATATTCTGGATTGTGTTGAGATCGCGAAGCAGGTCGAGTCAACAGAGATTAGCTTATGGTTGGCCGACGGAACCAATTATCCGGGACAGGCTGATTTTCGAAAGCGCAAACATTGGTTATTGGAGTCGCTCGAAGAGGTTTATCAGAAGCTAACACCGGATATGCGCTTGCTGATTGAGTATAAATTTTTTGAACCTGCCTTTTATCATACGGACCTGGCAGACTGGGGAATGGCCTATAATTTAGCGCTGAAGTTAGGAGATCAAGCACAGGTATTGGTTGACCTTGGTCACCATCCTCAGGGAACCAATGTTGAGCAAATTGTGGCCTATTTAATCGATGAACAAAAGTTGGGTGGATTTCATTTTAATAACCGCAAATATGCCTATGATGATTTGATCGTTGGCGCGATCAATCCCTATGAGTTGTTCTTGATCTTCGATCAGATTATTCATGCTGCAGAAGATGAGGATCAGCAAATTCAAGAAACCGCCCATCAAATCGCTTATATGATTGATCAATCTCATAATATTGAACCGAAAATTCCTGCAATGATTCGTTCAGTTTTGAATGTACAAACCCAATATGCCAAAGCACTTCTGGTGAATCGCGAAGAGTTGCGCGAGGCCCAAGAGAAGCAAGATGTTCTAAAAGCTGAGCAGACTTTACGGGAAGCATTTGAACAGGATGTAACACCACTTCTACATGCCGTTCGTGAAGAGATGGGGGTTCCCATCGATCCAATGGCTGCGTATCTCAATAGCTCCTATCCGGAGAAAATTTTGGCGCGTGGGAAGGGTGGAGCGAGTTGGTAAATCTGTTAGCCTTTGATCTCGGTGCAACCAGTGGGAGAGCCGTGATCGGTCATTTTTCGGGTGAAAGGTTAACACTGGAAGAAGTCCACCGCTTTTCCAATTCTCCGGTTCAGTTAGGGAACCATTTATACTGGGATTTTCTCAATATCTATCGTCAGGTAGAAGCAGGGTTGTTAAAAGCTTTCCAACAGAATCATTTCTTAGCCGGATTGGGCATTGATTCATGGGGAGTCGATTTTGGGCTGATTGATCAACAAGGAGATTTATTGGGAAATCCCATTCATTATCGGGATCATCAAACAGATGGGATCATGGAAAAAGTATTTGATCAGGTTTCCCGTAAAGAAATCTTTCAACGTACGGGCATTCAGTTTATGCAGATCAATACATTATTTCATCTCTATGCAATGAAAGAGAATCATTCTCCTCTGTTAGAAAAAGCTGGGACGCTATTGATGATTCCCTCTTTAGTTCGATATTTTCTCACCGGGGAAAAGATTGGGGAGTTCACCAGTGCAACAACGACACAACTGTTCCATGTGCATCAGAGACAATGGGACAAGGAATTGATTCAGCGTTTGGGATTGCCGGAAGAAATCTTTCAACCGGTTGTCCAACCTGGCTCATTGGTAGGTTCCATTCAGCCTAATGTGCGACAGCGTTTGGGATTGGCACAAGCGTCGTTACCTGTGATCGCTGTAGCCGAACATGATACCGGTTCCGCCGTTGTATCCATTCCAACGGATCAAGAACATTTTGCTTATCTCAGCTGTGGGACATGGTCTTTGCTGGGCACAGAGGTTCAACAGCCTGTGGTCAACGAAGAGGCATTAACATGGAATTTTACCAATGAGGGCGGTATCGATGGAACTTATCGATTCTTGAAGAATATCATGGGCTTATGGTTGGTTGAGGAGTGTCGGCGAATCTGGGAGAAAGAACATCGTGCGGTCTCCTACCAAGAAATGTTGCGCTTGGCAGAGAGTTCTCGCCCCTTTGTTTCATTGATTGATCCCGATGATGATCAATTTCTCCATCCGAGCCATATGCCAAAGGCCATTCAACAATTTTGTCGGATCACCGATCAACCCATTCCTCTCACGACTGGAGAGATTATCCGTTGTATCTTGGAAAGCCTTGCTTGTAAGTATCGCTTTGTACTCGAAAAGATTGAAGAAATCACTGGGAATACGTTTTCTGAGCTGTATATGGTTGGAGGAGGAAGTCGAAATCAACTGCTTTGTCAATTCACTGCAAATGCCCTTGGTCGTTCGGTATGGGTTGGTCCGACAGAAGGAACAGCCGCAGGCAATGTAGTGGTTCAGTTAATGGCATTGGGGCATTTGAAAAATATTCGAGAAGCCCGGCAACTGATTCGCGAATCTTTTCCGATTCAAATATATGAACCGCAAGAGGAAGAGATATGGAAAGAAGGATATGAAAAATTTTGTTCGTTGTTGAAACGGAATAGAAGGTAGGGACAGACATGTTGGTGGCGGAAAGGCGAAAAAAGATTCTAGATTTGGTCAACCAAAAAGGGAGTGTTCGTGTAACGGAACTGAGCCACATGTTTTCCGTGACCGAAGAGACCATTCGTCGTGATTTAGATATCTTGGAGAGTCAGAACAAGTTGCGGAGAAGTCATGGTGGAGCAGTAAAGATCCAAGATCGAGAAGTTCCATATTTCGAACGAGAAATTATAAATGTAAAAGAAAAGCAAGATATTGCTAAATTAGCGGTTCAGTGGATTCAACCCGGTGATCGAATTATCTTGGATGCAAGTACAACGGCTTGGTATATGGCGAAGATTATGCCGAATAGTCCCCTGACGGTATTGACAAACTCCATTAAAGTTGCATTGGAGCTAAGTGAAAAAGAAAAGATTAAAGTCATTTCAACAGGAGGGCAACTTTCGCCACGTTCACTCTCGTTTGTTGGACCACTGGCGGAAAAATCGCTTCAACAATATCATGTGAATAAAGCCTTTCTCTCGTGCCAAGGGATTCATTCGACTCGTGGGATTAGCGAGTCCAATGAACTACAAGCATTGGTGAAGAGAAAGATGATGGAAATTGCTGATGAAGTCAATTTAATGGTTGATTTTAGCAAATTTGGTGTACAAGCTTTCGCTCATTCTGGTGAACTTCATCAGGTTAACCGCCTGATTACCGATGCAAAGACAAAAGAACACCATGTTCAGCAATTGAGAGAGAGAGGACTGGAAGTAATCCAAGTGAAAGAGGAACTAAACCGATGAAGGTTGCGATTTTTATCACCTGTTTGGTTGATCAGTTTTTTCCAAACGTAGGGATTAGTATGGTTCGTTTATTGCATCGACAAGGAATCCATGTCGACTTTCCGACCAATCAGACTTGTTGTGGACAACCGGCTTTTAACAGTGGTTATACCGAAGAAGCTCGTCGAGTAGCACGAACGCTCCTAGATGCTTTTGAGGATGCCGACTATGTTGTCTCACCTTCTGGTTCTTGTGTTGGCATGATCCATCAGTACTATCCTTATCTGTTTCAAGATGATCCTGAGAATTTGAAACGTGTTGAAAATCTCATCGATAAGACCTATGAATTCTCACAATTTCTTGTGAATGTGTTAAAAGTGAGTGATCTCGATGCCACTTTTCCGCATCGGGTGACCTACCATCCGTCTTGCCATGGTTCCCGGTTACTGGGGATCAAGCAAGAGCCGTTACAGCTGCTCAAACAGATCAAAGGGATTCACCTCATTCCATTGCCTGGTCAAGAAGATTGTTGTGGCTTTGGAGGGACATTCTCTGTGAAGATGTCTGGTCTCTCATCCGCGATGGTGAAGAGTAAATGCGATCATATTCTGGAAACCCATGCAGAGGTTTTGGTCGGAACGGATATGGGATGCCTGATGAATATTGAAGGAAATCTACGTCAGCGTGAAACATCCATTCGAGTTCTCCATCTGGCTGAGCTTTTATTTGAAGGTGTGAATGCACATGTTACTTAACACCGATCAATCCCTGACTCAGAGAAGTGAACATGCCTTAAAGGATTCATTCCTTCGTCAGGCTGTTCAGTTTACGACGGAGCGGTTGCGAGAGAAAAAAGAGGAAAGTACCAATGCATTGGGAGATTGGGAGCTTTGGCGAGAACGAGGACGTCAAATTCGTGCGCATACGATTCAGTATCTCGATTATTACTTGGATCAATTTGCTACCAATGTCGAGCAGGCGGGTGGTCAGGTTTATTTTGCCAAGGATGGAGTAGAGGCGGCAAAGATTGCTTTAGAGATTGCGAAGGAAAAACGCGCAAAGAAGGTCGTCAAATCAAAGTCGATGGTAACGGAAGAAGTGGAGATCAACACGGTTTTTGAAAAAGAGGGAATAGCATGCGTCGAAACCGATTTGGGAGAATATATCGTTCAATTAGCGAAGCAAACGCCATCGCACATTATTATTCCTGCCATCCATCAAACACGTGAACAGATTGCGCAGCTCTTTTCAGCTGAGCAGGGCAAGGCGGTATCCACAGATACCAAAGCATTAACCGCTTTTGCTCGTCAGAAGTTGCGTGAAGCGTTTGCTCAAGCGGAGATCGGCATGACAGGGTGTAACTTTGCGATTGCCGAATCAGGGTCCGTTGTACTCTTCAGCAATGAAGGGAATATTCGCATGGTCACTACCCTTCCCAAAACTCAGATTGTCATGATGGGAATGGAACGGATGGTTCCCACTTGGGAAGATTTAGAAGTAATGGCCAACCTATTGCCTCGGAGTGCAACCGGACAGAAACTGACTGCCTACATGAGTATTCTCACGGGTCCAAAGCGAAGCGATGAAAAGGATGGACCAGAAGAGTTGCATATCATTATCGTTGATAACGGTCGCTCCAAACAACTGGGTGATCCGAAGTTTCAAGCGATTCTTCACTGTATTCGCTGTGGAGCTTGTCTCAATGTTTGTCCAGTGTATCGGCAAATCGGTGGACATGCTTACGGGAGCGTCTATCCCGGTCCTATCGGGGCAGTACTTTCCCCGCTCCTAAACCCAGAGGATGAACAAGTACAAGAACTGGCCGATGCATCATCGCTGTGTGGTGCTTGTTACGATGCTTGTCCGGTCCAAATCCCGTTGCACGATATGTTGGTTTATCTGCGCGAACGAAGAGTAAAGACTCAAGGGGGCATTGAAAAAGTTGCATTTCGAGGTTATTCAGCGATATTTCGACATCAAGCCACTTTTCAATGGATGATGAAGACCCTTCGGCACGTGCAGAAGTGGAGCGTAAAAGACGGTTCACGTTGGTCAAGCTTTCTCAGTCGACTGCCAATCGTCCAAGGATGGGTTCGATCACGGCGACTCCCCTATTCTACCCAGCGATCTTTCCGTGAACAATGGAAGATGCTCCAAAAAGAGCTGGAAGAGGGAGTGGATAATCAATGAATAGAGAAGCGTTTTTACTCCATCTTGCCAAACAACTCGGACGCCCAGAGATCAGAAATCCACCAAAGCGTGAACAGATTGGCGCTCCCGATCATTGGAAGTCCTTTGTTCTTCCACGGAAGTCCGAACGAGTGGATCGATTTTGCCAAGAAGCACGAACATTGGGAGCAGAGGTTCATTGTTTTGAAACCCAGCAGCAACTTCAAGAAGGGTTGCAAGCATTGCTCACATCACTGAAACCCCAGTCCATTTTGAGGTGGGATCACACAGAATGTCCAGCAATGATTGATTCGGTCCTGAACAGATGGAAATCAAGGATTGTTGACCCTATTGCAGATCCATCCCAAGCTCTTCATGCCGATGTGGGCATCACCACAGTCGATTTTGCCATTGCGGATACAGGGACATTGGTTCTTTGTTCCGATGAACAGAAAAGTCGAGGAGTCAGTCTTTTTCCCGCTCATCATATCGCGATCGTGGACGCGGATCAGATTCGTACACGGATGGGTGAGGTGTTGGCTGAGTTTCGAGGGGGGAAACCTCCGTCAGCTATTCATTTCATTACGGGTCCCAGTCGATCTTCCGATATTGAGAACGATTTGAGCATTGGGGTTCATGGACCAGCAGTGCTCCATATCTTGGTGAAAGTGTAAATAAGATCATGAAGGAGAAATTTTTCATGCATCTGAACAGCAATTGAAAGCGTTTACGCCGATTAAGAAGGGGGATGGAACGATGGAACGAGTGGCATTTCTATTGAAGATTGATCCGAAAGATCAAGAAGAATACATCGAGCGACATAAGAATGTCTATCCTGAACTTTTGCAAGCTTTTGAGGAAGTTGGAATCGACACATACAGTATTTTTCTTCATGAAGAGTATCTGTTTGCTTACATGGAGGTCGAAGATTTTCAAAAAGCGATGAAAATCTTGGAAGAGAATGAAGCCAATCAACGTTGGCAACAGTTTATGTCAGATATCCTGATTCCCCATCACGAAGGGAAAACCATCCGTGAAATTCCAGAAGTCTTCCATTTTCAAAGTAAAAAAAGAGGTGAAAGATCATGAGTCTCTTTGAGCCTATCAAACCAAAATTAAAAGCAAGAGTGGGCTTGTATTCGATTGGATTACAAGCCTATTGGAGTCAGTTTCCTGGATTAAAAGAACGTTTAATTGAATATGGACGATTTATTGAACAGCGGATGAGCGAATGGGGAGAAGTATTCAATTTTGGTTTGGTTGATACAGAAGAACGAGCCCGGCAAGCGGGTGAATGGTTGAATCAACAGAATGTGGATATCATTTTTTGCCACACGGCGACGTATTCCACGAGTGCGGCGATCCTGCCCGTTCATCAAATCTGCAAACGACCGGTAATTGTAATTAATCTTCAGCCGGCAGCAAGGGTCAATTATGAGAAAGCGACCACGTTAGAGTTTTTAGCGCAGTGTGGATCTTGTCCAGCTCCAGAAATCGCCAATGCTTTTGAGCGATCCAATATTCCGTTTCGCTATATCAATGGTTTGCTCGGTCGAAGTGAAACCCCCGATATTTCTGTATCCGATGAAAATACACAAGACCGACCGGAAGCGAAGCGAGCTTGGCGAGAAATCAAAGAATGGATTCTCAGCGCAGGTGTCGCTCGCACCCTTCAGCAGAGTCGCTTCGGTTTCTTAGGAAATACCTATAGTGGAATGCTGGATATGTATAGCGACTTTACCATGGTTCAGGCGCAGACAGGTCTTCATGTGGAAATATTAGAGATGTGTGATTTGGATAAGTTGTTAAAAGAAGTAACCGAAAAGGAGATTAAACAGAAGCGCGAAGAAACCTTTGCCATGTTTGAGATTAGTGGAGATTCTCCCGCTGATCCAATTGCCAAGAAGCCAACCGAGGAACAGTTGGAGTGGTCTTGTAAAGTGGCCGCGGCACAGGAGCGTCTGGTTCGGGAATATGATTTGGATTCACTCACCTACTATTATCATGGCGCGCCCGGCAATGAGTATGAAAAATTACAAGCAGGGTTTATCTTGGGACATTCGTTACTAACGGCGCGAGGGATTCCTTGTTCCGGAGAAGGAGACTTAAAAACGGCTATCGCCATGAAGATTTGTGACTTGTTCGGAACTGGTGGAAGCTATTCCGAGCTGGTAGTCGTCGATTATATTGATCAAACGGTAATTCTTGGACATGACGGACCGTTCCATATTGCGATTGCAGAAGGAAGACCAATCCTACGAGGCATGGGGCTTTATCATGGTAAACAAGGGACAGGGATTTCGGTAGAGGCAAAAGTAAAGCAGGGACCGGTGACAACTTTAAATGTAACACAAACGAAAGATGGAAGATTAAAAGTGATTATTGGAGAAGGCGAATCCACCGATGGTCCAATTATGCAGATCGGAAATACACAAACTCCAGTTCGTTTCCCATTACCACCGGACGAGTATTTAGAAAAATGGTTTGCTGAAGCGCCAACGCACCATTGTGCACTTTCGATTGGGCATAATGCTTCACAGTTTCGTAAAGCTGCTGAAATCATGGAAATCCCCGCTGTTTTATTAACATGATTATAGAAAATTATTAAATTTATAAATAAAAAAGCTTCCAGCACCGCTATTAATGTGTGTGGGGGGATGATCATGTCAGAATATGTTCTGGAACTAAAAGGAATCACCAAGACATTTCCAGGTGTAAAAGCTTTGGATCGCGTTCAATTTCGCTTACGACCGGGAGAAATTCATGCGTTGATGGGTGAGAATGGAGCCGGTAAATCCACATTTATTAAGGTGATTACCGGCGTGCATACCCCCGATGAAGGGGAGATATTTCTGCATGGGGAAAAGATCGAGATTCGCAATCCCAAAGAAGCACAACAACTTGGGATTGCAGCGATCTATCAACATGTGACAGGGTACCCTCATTTAAGCGTGACAGAGAATATATTTATGGGGCATGAGAAAGTTCATAAACGTACCGGAAAATTGCTCTGGCGAGAAATGCATGAAGAAGCAAAGCAATTATTGGATGAACTAGGAGCAAAATTTAGTCCAAAGGATGAAATGGGTTTACTCAGTGTCGCCGAGCAACAGATTGTTGAAATTGCGAAAGCATTGTCGACGGATGCCAAGATTATCATCATGGACGAACCAACTGCTGCTCTAACGGCTAGAGAAAGTGAAGAATTATATCGGATTACGGAAAAGCTTCGTGACCAAGGGAAATCGATTATTTTTATCTCTCATCGCTTTGAAGATATGTACCGTTTGGCGAGTCAAGTGACGGTTTTTCGGGATGGGCAGTATATCGGAAGTTGGAAAGTGGATGAAATATCGGATCATGACTTGATTGTTGCCATGGTGGGACGTGAAGTGACACAGCTTTTCCCAAAAAAGAAACATCAAATCGGCAAGGAGATTTTACGAGTCGAAAATTTGGGCAAAACCGGCTATTTTGCGGATGTATCGTTTACGTTGCATGAAGGAGAAGTCCTTGGATTAACGGGATTAGTCGGAGCTGGAAGGACAGAAGTCTGCCAAGCGATCTTTGGCATCTCCCCTTATGATCGCGGAAAGATTTTTATGGAAGGGAAGGAGGTGAAAATTGCAAAACCAAAGGATGCCATGGAATATGGCATTGGTTACCTACCCGAAGATCGACAAAAGGAAGCCCTCCTACTTGAGTGGGAGATTGGACAAAATGTGGTTCTCCCTGCTATCGGGGAACTTTCTACAAAAGGCTGGATTAATGAGAAAAAAGAGCGTAGCCTTGCAAGGCGATTACTCGAGAAAGTCAATGTAAAAGCCAATAGTATTTTTGATTTGGCTAGCTCTCTTTCGGGTGGAAATCAGCAAAAAGTAGTCTTTGCCAAATTGTTGACCACCGATTTAAAGGTCATGATCTTGGATGAACCCACCAAAGGGGTGGATGTGGGTG
>JANWJM010000016.1 GCA_025449475.1 Thermoactinomycetaceae bacterium | reverse complement strand
GGATCCCTTGTGTCAATTGTTCAATCGCTTTAGGTTGATCGCCTCGAGGTTCAAACTCTGATACAAGCTGGAATTGATCCATACTAACACCCTCTACATCGTTCATAGATTTCATTATAACATAACGAAAGAATCCAGGGAACAATTGTTCTTTTTCGAAATAAAGAAAAAACTTACTCTCTGAGGGAGAATAAGTTTAACCCAGATTTGATATTTCAAGGTCAACCCTTCTTTTGCGCAAGGTCAAGATCCTCTTCTTTGGTCGCTGCAACTTCATGGCAAGCAATAGCTCCTACAATTCCTAAATGTTTGGGATCATCCTCATAGACGACTTTCTGCACAAAATGATGATCAAACTGTCGATCCAATAATTTTAATTTACAATGAGCTGAGCATCCCGTCACACGCTCCAAATCTTGAATCGTATTGATTGAGATATCATTCGCTTCTTGTAAGATAAATCCTGGGCGAATGCCCATTTGTGCTGCTGGGGAGTGGGGTAAGACTTCTAATACTTTTAAGCCACGTTCATCGGAAGTAAAGAACGGTTGTAATTGTCTCTCTTTCCACTTTTGATAACGGAATAACAGCTCATGCCCCGATAACGCCCACAGAGAGGCAAACCATAGACTGATCGGCCAAATCGAGACCGCCCATAAAGCAATGGCAAGCAAGCCTGCATGAAACAGCGAATAAGTTGAAGAGAAGCGTTTTTGTTGATGGATCGGTTTTGATAGATTAATACTGGAAAACCCTGCGATAAGAGGAACCGGAATCCACCCTGCAGCGGTAAAAATGACACAAGGTAATGGCCAAATTCGATTCAATAAATATCCATTCACTTCATGACCGGATTGATGGGTAACGGTGATAATCTGTCTCCCTGCCAATCCATTGATTCGAATCAATAACCATTCACACAGATGGAATAAGACCACAATCCACAACCAATCGATCAGAGAGAGGTTGAGTAGCACTTTTCCGCTTGAATAAGAATCCAACCATTGCCGCAAAATCTCAACCTGATTCACGCCTAGATGAATCAAACCTATCCCGCCAATCGCATGTGAAAAACAAAGAAAACGAAAGCCAAAACAGGCGAAAAAAAGAGCAGAAACCCAAACAAGAATCACTTCATCGAATCCAATGTCAAACAGAAAAAAGGTAGTCAGGCATGATAAAAGCATCCCCATCACCAGACCCCAAAACATGGTTGATCCGATCAGCGAGAGCGGGGATTGCAGCTGATCACCCCAACCTTTTTTTTCCTTTTCCAGAGCATGGATCATTTGACAAAGAGGAAAAAATGCAGAGACCGCAAGCCAAGGATGCAACCAAGCTTTCCAAAATTCAACCTCCATAAACAAAAAGAAAAACCCCCTTTCATCAATTCACTGTGGGGGTAAATTCGATATAATTGAACAAATTTCCTTTTATGGAATCTTTTTTATTGTTGACTTAAATGGGAGATCGTCACTTGTAATTGAATATCCTGTCTAGGATCGCGAAGAAACTTGGTAAACTCTTCTCTCAACACGGTCGCTGTCTCTTTATTAAGTTTCCCTGAAACGTCCAATCCATGGTTTTGTTGAAAGGACATCAAGGCTGTCTCTGTATCTCGATCAAAATAGCCATCTTTCCGCCCCGGTGAATAGCCGAGGGCATCTAAGATCAATTGCATACTCTTGATCTGATCCGAAATCATATCCACTTTCAATGTCCCACTCGGTTGTGGTGGGATGACAGATACATAATCCGGATAATCCACCGAAATATCCGGTTTCACTCCTTTGCTCCCACCATTTTGATCAATCCAGTTACCCTTAGGGGTTAACCATTTCGCCATGGTGAGCTTAATATTACTACCATCTTTAAAATCGACTGCTGTCTGAACGGTTCCTTTCCCAAACGTCTTCTCTCCCACCAAAATGCCTCCTGCAGCCTCTTTGAGACCTGCAGCCAAAATTTCGGATGCACTGGCACTTCCTTTATCAATTAATACAGCAATGGGATAGGGTTTTTTCTCTGCAGCTTTCCCATAATAGACTTGCCGTTTCTTCCCTCGTTCTTCCGTCATCATAATCGGTTGACCCGCCGGAACAAAATGTTCGAGTATCCGCTGAACCGCATCCAACAATCCACCTGGATTTCCTCTTACATCGATGATCAGTCCTTGTATTTCTTGATTCTCAAATTCATTTAGATTCTTTAGAAAATCCCTCGCAGTTCCCTCGGAAAATTGGGTAATTTTAAGATATCCGATTTCTCCAAAGAATTTCGCTTCAACCGTCTCTTGTTTAATCTCATCGCGCACAACCGATATCGTAAAGGTGTTTTTCTCACCTGGTCGCATGATCTCTAACATAACTTTGGTTCCCTTGGGTCCACGAATCCTTTCAATCGCTTGATTCAATGATAGACTTTCCGTACTTTTCCCATTTATTTTCATAATTTGGTCATTCGGTTTTAATCCTGCTTTTTCAGCGGGTGAGTCTTTGATGGGAGAAACGATGGTGAGTATGCCATTTCTTTGTGTGACCTCTGCACCAATCCCTGAAAACGTCGATTCCAAATCTGACATAAATTCTTGCGTCTGTTTTTTATTCATATAGGTGGAATAGGGATCTTTCAGTGACTCGACCATTCCTTTGATCGCACCATCTAATAACTGTTGATCGTTGGCGGAATGAATATACCTTTTCTTAATGAGTGCATATGCTTCCTCAATTTTTTTTGTATCAAAATTGTCCGTTTCTATTAAATTGTAATCGGAAGATACATAATCAATAAAACCGTCTATTGAGTATGTGATAAAACTACTCAAGAACACAGCGACAACTAGTAAAACAGCTACTGTTTTCCCCCGAAAAACCATTTGTAACACACCACCTTTGCGTACGCCAACAAATCAGCTTTACTACTATTTTAGTCTATGTTGCGAAAAAGAAAATATAAAAAAATGGTCGACCTATTCCTCAATAGGTCGACGTCCAATGGAAGACCCTATGAACAATACGCCACTCCACTTGTTGAAACTTTTCTTTCATTGGCGTAGTAACCATCGACTTTTTATCTAAAAATAGAGCTCTGGATTTACGGCTGGTGGTAATGATCCATTTCCTACACGCACTTCAAAATGCAAATGGGGTCCGGTCGAGTTTCCGTTATTGCCCACTGCAGCGATATGTTGACCGGCTGTGACTTCCTGTCCTACTCTCACTTTTACTTGATGCGGATAACTGTGTGCATATCGGGTATAGATTCGCTGGCCATTTCGATCACCGTGATAGATGGTAATCAACCAACCATATCCTTGTGAAGGTCTACTTTCTACGACAACTCCATTCCCTGCGGAAAAGATAGGGGCTCCAACCGGTCCAGCATAATCAATGCCCGCATGTAGCTTTCTTGTCCCGAAAATCGGGTGGATGCGATAACCATAAGGGGAAGTTTGACGTAAATTGGCTGGACGCCGAAGCGGTCCTCGATAAGGAAATTTCAGTGTTCCACTGCGCAAATGAGCGAGGTTGACTTGAATAATCTCTTCCTCATGTAACTCCTCAATCTCCTCAAGCTTCTTCAATTTTTCATTGCTTTTTTTAATTTCTTCCATTAATTTCTGATATATTTTTTGCGATTTGGCGACTTCCTTATTTTGTTTTTCGCGCAGTTTCTCAAATCGTTGCAATTCTTTCTCAATCTTTTCTTTGGCATCTTTTCGATGTTTGAGTAGATTGTAATCTTCTTTCACAATCACGCGGATGACTTCAAAGCGAAACAGAAACTGTGAAAAGGAATCAGCAGATAGCAATATTGCCATATGACCCATTTCACCATGCTGATACAGTTTTCGTATTCGTTTCTTAAAACGAACATCGTAAACTTGAAATTCTTTTTCTGCTTGGTCTAATTTCACCTCAACCTTCGCCACTTCTTCTTCGATATTCTTAATCATTTCTTTTGCCTTATTGATCTTCTCAATCTCTTTCTTTACATTTTTATCCTTTTCTGCGATAACTTCCAAAATATTATCTTTTTTGTTTCGAATATCATCCAGTTTTTCTCGGGTAATTCTTTCAGCTCTTACTTCGGGTGAAGGAATAACTGAAACGAATAGAAACATGGCGAGGGTCATGGCAATCCATGTTTTTTTTAACATTTACGGTCCCCCTAGGACTTTCATCAAGCATTTAGGATGAGAACCCTCGATGGTTATTTATCGAATATAATTTCTCGGATTGACTGGATTTCCATTTTTTCGAACTTCAAAATGCAAATGTGGTCCTGAAGAGCGTCCATAGTTCCCCACTTTTGCAATCACTTGTCCCTTCCGAACCCGATCTCCCACTTTCACCGTTACCGTATACGGATACATGTGTGCATACAATGTGGATAATCCATTCCCATGGTTAATAATGATGTAGTATCCATAACCACCAGGGTTTGATTTGGTTAACGAAACGACTCCGGAATCAGACGCAAAGATGGGGGTTCCAATCGGCCGAGGGATGTCAATGCCAGCATGCATATGTGAGCCACGATTTTGCCCAAAGTTCCAATAAACAGTCCCTCTTGTCGTGGGGAATCCGAGAATTCCTGTACCCAGATTAACTCCACCATACTGCTCAGATGCTTGTCGAGCGAGGCGGTCCAATTCTTGGATGTCTTTAAGAGTTGCTTCTTCTTGTTTTTCTAATTCCGCTAACTCTTTATTTTCCTTTTTGTATATTTCTTCGATCTCTGCATATTTTTCTTCAAACTCTTTTAATAAGGGTTCTTGTTTCTTTTTGGCCGCATCTAAATCTTTGAGGGATTTTTCAATTTTTTCTTTCCCTTTCCGGTAGTTGGATAGGAGTCTCGTCTCTCTTTTTACCAACATCCGCATGGTTTCAAAACGAAGGAGAAATTGTGAAAAGGATTCCGCTGAGAGGATTTCCGCCATATAGCGCGTATCCCCTTGTATGTATAGACGACGAAAAATCTTTGAAACATGATCTCTTTGCTTGCTTAAATCTTCTTGGGTCTTGCTTAACTCACGGCTTAATTGGCTCAGCTGTTGATCATACTCTGATATTTGTTTCTCAATCTTTTCTAATTCGGCTTTTGATTTTTTTAGGTTCTCTTCCACTTGTTCGACCGTTTCTTTTTTCTCTTTTTTCTCTTTACGTATCTTATCCAATTTTTCCTGCTCAGCTTTTCGATCCGCATAACTTGTATCCGGAACAGCAATGACGAAAATCAATGGGAGCACTAACAATACGGCGATGAATCGACGCAACAAACAGATCCCTCCTGATGTTAACTCTCTTGAGGTCACTAGATTTTAAGAAAACGGCGAACAGAAATGATACTGCCCAAAACACCAATAATAATCCCAAGTAAGAGGGTGGAGCCTGCCACATACAGACTGAGCGACAACATGGGCATCAACTTAAAAACTCCAAAAGTTGCCCCATCATTTAAAACACTTAAAGCAGCTTGATACATGAGTAAACAGAATAAAATGGGAAAAATCGAACCGACAATCCCGATAAACGCACCTTCAAAGAAGAAGGGCCAACGAATAAACCAGTTACTGGCTCCAACTAGCCTCATCACCTCAATCTCACGTTGTCGATTATGAATCGTCAACTTAATCGTATTCGAGATCAAAAATGAGGCGACTACGGCCAAGATAAGCCCAAACAGGAAGACAAGATTTCTTACCCAACCTGAAAAGTTAAGTAAGCGTTCCGTTACTCCTTCACCATAATCTACACTTTCTATATTCGGCAACTTTTCGATTTTTTGCGCCAACTTTTCAATATCGTCAGATTTTTTAGGTTGAACACGAATCACATCTGGCAACGGGTTCGAACCATCTTCACTCAAATCTTGAATAAAGTCAGTATCTCCCCACTGTTCTTTCATTTGTTTTAAGCCTTCTTCTTTGGGAACATATTCAGCGAATTTTTGCATGGGATCGGCTTGAATATTTTGTAGCAACTGTTGGACTTGGGCTTCAGAGGTTCCTTCTTCAATGGAGGCGGTGATGGCGACTTGTTTTTCCAGCTCATTCGATATAAATCGCATATTGAAAGCGACAATGAGAAAAATTCCAAACACAAACAATGTCACTGCCACAGCACTAATGGAAGCAAAACTCATTGCTACATTTCGTTGAATACCACGATATGCTTCCTTGATATGACGAATCAGCGTCTCAATCTTCATAACCATATTCGCCCCCAAGTTCATCTCGAACAATTACACCTTGCTCAATTGCAATTACTCGTTGACGTAAAGTGTTTACAATCTCTTTGTTATGTGTCGCCATGACAACGGTTGTTCCACGCTTGTTGATCTCTTCAAGTAAATACATGATATCCCACGAGTTTTCCGGATCTAGGTTTCCTGTTGGCTCATCGGCAATAATAAATGTTGGATTGTTCACAATCGCACGAGCAATCGAAACACGCTGTTGTTCGCCACCCGACAATTGACTGGGATAAGCATTTTTCCGATCGAGTAATCCTACTAGTTCCAAAACTTCTTCTACACGTGGTTTGATTCTACGTTTAGGTGCTTCTACGGCTTCCATCGCAAAAGCGACATTTTCGTAAGCAGTCATTTTTGGAAGCAGCTTGTAGTCTTGGAACACCACACCAATTTTCCTTCGGACATGGGGGATCTTCCAATCTCGAACGCGTTTTACATTCACGCCATTGATTAAGACAACACCATGAGTGGGCTTCTCCTCACGGTACATCAGCTTGATAAATGAACTTTTCCCTGCTCCACTGGGGCCAACAATGTATACAAACTCCCCTTGATCAATTCGGACATCAATTCCTCGTAGTGCTTCAACACCATTTGGATAAACCTTCCAAACATCATGCATTTCAATCACAAGATCACCTTCTATTTGGCAAGTCCCTTAAAAACTCATAAATTATTATAGCATCTTTCTTTATTTTTCCTAGTCTAATCTTAAGGTTTAATAGAATGAGAGGAAAAAAACCCCATAAAAATGGGGTTTGCAGACGATAGACAAACTACATTTACCGGGCTCAGATCCCTTTACTTTGATTGAAGCGCTTTTTCCGAAAAACCATTTTGTTCGAGCCAATCAACAATCTTCTCCAGTTTCTCTTTCTTTTTCTTCCATGTTTTTTCGACTTGTATGCGTGCTGTTCCACCTTCGCTGTTTCTCGCTTCTACGACTTGTTCAATGGAGATTTTTTCATAGATATCTTCTTCGATCAAGGGGGAAAACTGTTTAAATTCGTCCAGACTGCAGGTCGCCAACTGCTTGTTCTCTTGCAAGCAGTATAAAACAGCTTTTCCTACGATTTCATGAGCTTCTCGGAACGGGATTCCTCGATTGACTAAATAATCCGCCAAGTCGGTTGCGTTCGCAAAGCCTCGATCGACTTGCTCCCGCATTCGCTCTTTATTTATGCTCATGGTCTCAATCATTGGAGCCATGATTGAAAGCGTACGGATCAAGGTTTGAACGGTATCAAACACACCTTCTTTATCTTCTTGCAAATCCTTGTTATAAGTGAGAGGAAGACCCTTCAAGGTAGTTAATAATCCCATGAGATGCCCATAGACGCGTCCTGTTTTCCCCCGGATCAGCTCCGGTATATCTGGATTTTTCTTTTGCGGCATCATACTGCTTCCGGTACAAAATGCATCATCCAACTCGATAAACCGATATTCTTCGCTCGACCAAATGATGAGCTCTTCCGCAAAGCGCGATAAATGCATCATCAACATGGAGCTATTCGCCAGGAACTCTACGAGATAATCACGATCACTAACCGCATCCATACTATTATCATAAATGTCATCAAAACCGAGTCGGGTTGCCACCTGCCTACGATTGATGGGAAAGGTGGTTCCAGCAATCGCTCCCGCTCCAAGTGGAGAGAGGTTGATCCGTTTGTAACTATCGATCAAGCGATCAATATCCCGTTCAAACATGGAAACATATGCTAACAGGTGATGAGCCAGTCGTACAGGTTGCGCTTGTTGAAGATGTGTATATCCAGGCATAATCGTATCCATATGCGCATCTGCTTTTTGGAGTAAGACTTCTTGCAACTGAGTCAATAGAAAGATTATTTGCTTTACTTGTTTTTTCATATAGAGATGCATATCAAGTGCCGATTGATCATTGCGACTTCGACCCGTATGGAGCTTTCCTCCTACTGGTCCAATCTCATCGATCAAAAGTTTTTCGATATTCATATGAATATCTTCATGTTCGATCGTAAACTCCACTTCACCCGTACGAACTCGCTCCAAAATCCGCAAGAGTCCTTCGCGAATCAAT
>JANWJM010000015.1 GCA_025449475.1 Thermoactinomycetaceae bacterium | reverse complement strand
GCACTTCTTGCACTGACACAAGCTATGCAGACAGGGAGAGAGCCGTTTGATAGATCATTGATGCCTCGTGAATGGGCAGAGAGGAGTTTTCGAGATTTAGTAAAGGATATAAATAGAGAAAGGATCAATTAAATGGTGCTCGATTTTTATAGGGGGTAAAGCGTATCATCCCTTTTGCATCGATCGAGTGATTTTCAAAGAAGAAAGACCTAACTTTTTTTCGGTTAGGTCTTTATCAACTCAGAAATGAATTACATGGAATCCAAGTAGAATGACAAGGATCAATATGATGACAAATACGATCCAAAAAATGGAGTGAGGTTGCGCTTTTTTCTTTTTCATTAAAATCATATCCATGGTTCCAATTAATAGAATCGCTAGTAGCCCTTTGACAATAAAGACAAGCGGGAATTTCAAAAGGAATAGCATTCCGACGCCCGTAACAATCATCATCAAATAAAAGATACGGGTAATGATGGATAACCATTTTTGATTGTGAAAGAAGTAACTCAATAAAAAAAAGATAATCAAAATTGCCCAAGAGCCAGCGTGAGACTGATAAAAGATGTTGTACATTCTGACACGCCTTTCCATTCATTAAACGCTTTGCATGTATCATTGTCAGCTTATCATCCGTCGAATCGAAAATCAACGATCTCTTCGGACGGATCGTTGGAAAAACAGTTGTTTTTCAGGCACTTGGAAGGAATGTGAAAAAATGAGTACAATTTTAGCAAGGTAGACATAAACAAAAAATAATCCCGCTTAAAAACGGGATTATTGGGGAGATCGATTGTCGATCTCGAGTAATTCTGGAACTGTGACAAAGCGAACTCCATCAGCTCTCAGCTTCTTAATAATCGTTGGAATGGCTTGAACGGTTCCAGTAAGATCTTCGCCTTTTCCACCTGCTGAGTGCTGTAATACGATCGAACCGGGTCGAATACCTGATAGTACATTCGTGGAGACTTGCTCAGCCGTTAAGTTTTTCCAATCCAGTGAATCGACATTCCAATTGATAATCTTTTTCTTCTGACTGATCAACCACTTGATTTGTCCTTCTGTCACATTCCCGTATGGTGGGCGAACGATAACAGGCCGATAACCAATCAGCTTTTCAAGAATCTCATCTGTTTTTTTGATCTGTGCCCGGAATGCCGCATCACTCAGTTTATTAAAGTTCGCATGGTTGTAGGAGTGATTGCCGATGGCATGTCCTTCTCGAACCATACGGCGCACAATTTCAGGATGTTTCTCTGCTCGGTTCCCTACGATAAAAAAGGTAGCTTTGACGTTCATCTTTTTGAGTGCGTCAAGGACTTGCGGTGTAAAATACGTATCTGGGGCATCATCAAAAGTTAGAGCAATTTCGCGTTTATGTGGTGGTCCACTTAAAATGAAGTTGCTCTTGTACTTTTGATGCAGGTCGGCGAGAGATAAGGGTTGGGGAATGCGATGTGCATACTCGGATCCACCTGCTAATTGGGGAGTGTGACGGACATAGGTGTATGGCTGTTCTTTGATTTCATCATGGGTGGGATCCCCTAAGTTTTCCGCTTGACAGCCCGTCATCAGACAGAAGATTGTTAAGAATAGACCAAGAATCCGCGTTCTCATAATATCCCTCTTTTTTATTTTTGTGGATAGTATGAAGCAGTATGGACTGAATTATGCAGTCGAGAGATGTTTTTTCTAGTGGGATCAGTGCTAATTAGAGCTGTCGTAGGGACCGCCACTTGTATTAGCTTTCACCGGATCCATGATCAATCTTGGGGCATGGATTCATGCAAAAAGCAGCTTCTTGTGCTGAAGCTGCTTTTTGCATTTCCATGATTTATTTTTGGCTTGCTTGAAGAGCGTGCTCTAAGTCTTGAATAATATCATCGATCGCTTCGATGCCCACGGAAAGGCGAACTAATTCAGGTGTAACACCGGAAGCGCGTTGATCCTCTTCTGTCAATTGCTGATGGGTGGTGCTTGCTGGATGAATGACAAGAGATTTTGCATCACCAATGTTGGCAAGATGTGAGAAGAGTTGGACGTTTTCAATAAACCGTTTTCCTGCTTCATATCCGCCTTTAATGCCAAAAGTCAGGATGGCGCTTTGACCTTTGGGCAGATATTTCTGAGCCAGATCATAAGAAGGATGATTTTTGAGACCGGGATAATTTACCCATTCGACAAGATCATGATCTTGCAAGAACTCTGCAACTTTTTGTGCATTTTCGCTATGACGTTCCATCCGTAGATGTAGCGTTTCCAGACCTTGTAAGAACAAGAAGGCATTGAATGGGGAGATGGCTGCACCTACATCACGGAGTAGTTGTAAGCGTGCTTTTGTAATAAAGGCAGCTTCGCCAATATCTCTCGTATAAACGAGACCATGATAACTCTCATCGGGTTCCGTAAAGTTGGGGAATTTGCCGGATGACCAGTCGAATTTCCCTGCGTCGACGATCAGTCCGCCGATTGCGGTTCCATGTCCGCCAATAAATTTGGTAGCGGAGTGAACAACTATATCTGCCCCGTAGTCGATCGGGCGCAATAGATAAGGAGAAGGAACCGTGTTATCCACAATTAGTGGAATGCCAGCGTCGTGTGCGACTTTGGCTACCCCTTCGATGTCAAACACATTGAGACGGGGATTTCCAATCGATTCGGCGTAAATCAATTTGGTTTTTTCAGTGATGGCTTTTGCAAAGTCTTCCGGATCATCAGAGTCGACAAAGTTCACTTTAATGCCTAATTTAGGCAGCGTATGTTGGAAGAGATTGTAGGTTCCACCGTATAGGTTGCTGGTTGAAATAATTTCATCACCGGATTGGGCGATTGTAAGAATAGCATATGTAGTTGCTGCTTGCCCCGAACTGACAGCCAAAGCCGCGATTCCGCCTTCAAGGGCTGCAATTCGTTTTTCTAAAACATCTTGGGTTGGATTCATGATACGGGTATAGATGTTTCCTTGTTCAGCCAGTGAGAACAAGTTGGCTGCATGTTCAGGGCTATCAAATACATATGAAGAGGTTTGATAAATGGGAACAGCACGAGAATTTGTTGCTGGATCGACTTCTTGACCAGCATGAATGGAGAGTGTTTCGGGTTGAAAAGATCGATTTTCACTCATTTTGACAATCCCCTTTAGAATTAAATTTTTTTCGTATATGATAAAGTGCCATGATAAAACTAACAATTCCTAGGCGTTTACTTTATATTAATGGATTTCATGTTTTATTGCAAGAAGAAAAAGACTAGGCAAATTCCTAGTCTGAATGTGATTTGCAGGACACATTGAGCAATCGGTTTTTTTTCACCAAGACGACGCGCACACGCCGAGGAAAGCCACAAGCAAAGGTAAAACGATGCCAAATGGAACCGCAGAGGACAATGAGTAATTCACCCGGACGGATCACAAATTTGGAGATATGACGTGGTTTGGGTTGACCACATTTGATTTGCCTTGTTTCACCAGGACGCAGATAGATAATTCTTCTAGAAAGGTACATTCCTCCCCCTCCTCTGTTGCGCCGATTATTATAATCTATGAATCACAGAGGAGATTGGTTATAGGAAAAACACGAAAATGGGAAAGATTCCACATTCTAATTAAAGACAATCATATCTCTACGATGGATGTAAGCTCGGTTGTGGATATGGACAATGAGAAAAACGTGAGGAAACGATGAATCGAGGAGCGTTTATTAAGCATAATAGTTAAACTAAATTTATTAGTGGCAATATAAAATATCTAATCATTATACGAATCCTTTAATGTCTTTACACTATTTTGTTACTTCTCTATAATGAAAATGGTATGTAAGAGGGTGATTTTATAGGAGAGGAGTGGAAAAGAGATGAAGCCATTACTATTTTATCTGTGGGTGTTGTTAAATCAAAACGAACAAGCTCCAAGTCCATTTAAGGCAGTGAAAGATTTTTTAATAAAGGATGTTGTTGGAGGATTTTCCATGATTGTAGCTCCAATCGCAACACTTGCATTTATTGGTTTGGCGATTGCGGCAATGATGTCTACTGATGAACATCAACGTCAGAAGTTTAAATCGGGTCTTTGGTGGACTGGTTTGGCGGCAATTATTGCTTTTTCTGCTAGATCAATTGTGGAATGGTTAGAAAAGGCGATTGTATTTGATTAATGGGAAGGGGAACGAATGGTTACTGAACGCAAAAAGTTTAAAATCCCACATCAGATTGATAACAACTTTTATATCTGGCGTTTTATCACGGCGAAAGACTTGATCTTTCTATTGCCGACCATTCTATTGGGCTATTTGATTTATCTGTTTTTGCCCGAAGGAGCAAGTCTTCAGGTTCAAGTCTTTTTTTCATGTTTGCCATTTATTGTTGGAGCGGCGCTGGTATTTGTTCGCCCCATCCCAGAGCGTCAAAATATTAATTTATTTCAGCAGCTTCGATGGCGAATTCAGTACAATCAACGGCAAAAAAAATTCTACTATCGGCGCAAGATGAGACCGTAGAATGGGGGTTGAAAGGTGATAGGTAGGAAACAGCAAAAACAAACCCCACAACAATCGGTACAAGAATGGATTCCAATTCGTGGGATCTAGAATGAGATGATCGAGACCAAGGATCAACGTCTGATTAAGGTTTTGGCAGTCACCGCGGTGAACACGCATTTGATGTCCTATGCAGAAGAGAGAGAAGTATTGGAAGGATACGAGAGCTTCTTGAAAACCTTGGACAAACCGATCCAAATTGCTCGCGTGGCAGAACCCGTCGATCTCAAGGATTACATCTTTCAGTTGCGCAGGCGTTATCGGGAACAGCAAAATCCTTATAAGAGAAAGATGCTCAAAAGTTATATTGAATATGCCAAACAACTCCAAGAAGATCGTGAAATGATACGGCGCAACCGGTATGTGGTGATCGATGAGAAGTTTACCAATGCAGCTGACAAAGAGAAGGCGATCGAACGATTAAAAATGCGCACAAATGACTTAAAATTAGGAATTGAAGAGATGCTCTATCAGCAGAAGTTGGAAGCATACGAACTTTCAAATAACGAATTGAAAAAGTATCTCCATATGTTCTTTGATTACGAGAATGCGCAAATCTATGAAATTGGGGACACCAAACATTATCCCTATCAGATAGGTCCAAAGAATCTGATTGAAGCAGCGGAACAACTAAAAAAGAAGAACGAATTTTTATTTTAGAAAGAAAGGGAATGCGATGTTTCCATTTATTCGATCGAAAAAACCAGATTCTCAGGAGAAGAGCATTGAGAGTTTAATTGAAGAGGATCAAGGTCTGCTTGATCTTCTTTCGCCGGATAGTATCGAGGAGCATCCAAACTACGTTCGTCTCGGTGGGAACTATGTGCGAACTTTGGCAGTTGCTCATTTTGCCAATGATGTAACGGCTAATTTCTTAGCCAAATTACATATGATGAACGCCAATGTTTCGATTGTTCATCACATCGAACCCACTTCTGCGGATGATATGATTAAAGCGCTAAATAAAGCCGTTGTCGAATATCGCAGCCGATTGATGGAACCGCGTCTTCGACCCGCCGATCAAGTGAAAATCGAGAACGACCTCAAAGATGCCGAACTGCTTCTTACCAATCTAAGTGGTGGCAGTAGTGAAATGTTTGTCGAACATATGCTGATCCATATTCAAGCCTCAAGCTTAGAGGAATTGGATTATGTGACTCATTTGGTCAAAACCCTAACCAGTAAGCATCTTAAGTTGCTCACCCCTCATTTTCGGATGATCGATGCATTTCAATCGGTTTTACCTTTGCGTCAGCATCGAATACCGGAGTTAACATATCGAAACTTTGATGCAGAAGCGTTGTCCTCCTTATTCCCTTTTGATGAATCCGAAATCTTTTCAGAGAAAGGGATTATTAAAGGAAAAAACCTGAAGACCAACAGTTTGGTTGTGGTGGATCACGATGCTCTATTAAATCGCAATGAAGTTGTCATCGCAACCAGTGGCGGTGGGAAGTCCACCTATCTTTTTGCAGATATGATGCGACGGTGGATCCAGGATACTGTGATCCGTGTGATTGATCCCAAAGGAGAATTCGGCGAAAAGTTTATTCAACTGGGTGGAGAGTGGATCAAAATTTCCCCAATGAATAACAACATTATCAATCCCTTTGAAATTATGAATGCCACCATTGCCACCGACGAAGAGGGAAAGCCCGTCGAAGCCTCACTGTTGCATCAAAAAATAGGTCGGTTGAAAACATTGTTTACCTTGATGTTTAAAGATCTCAAAGACCAGCAGGTGGAGCTGGCGATGTTGGAAAAAATATGTATCAAGCTTTACGAACAAAGGGGAATCACATGGGATACCGATTTTTCCAAACTCACCCCGCAAGATTACCCAACCATGGGTGATTTGTATCAGTTTATCCAACTGTTGATGTCCAAAGATGAGCAATTTCAAAAACTAAACGGATTTTATCAGGTTCTATATCCCTATGTGAAGGGCTCCTATTCCAAAGCGTTTAATGGATACACAAATGTTGATTTATCCAAAGACTTGATCTGTTTCGACCTGTTCGATTTGCGCGATGATGAAGAGTTGCAACAAGTAGCGATGTATAACATCCTGACATTTTTGTGGGATGATGCAACCCTTGATAAAACCGTAACCAATCAAATATATGTCGATGAAGCTCATATTTTATCGGATCCCAAGAATCCGTTGGCGATGCAATTTCTCTCATCGATGTATAAGCTGATTCGCTCCTTTCGTGGAGGTGTCACCTCGGCAACGCAGCAAGTAGGAGACTTTTTAAGTGCGGTGGAAGGATCCAAAAACTATGGTGAGGCGGTGATCTTAAACTCCATTACCAAATTGTATTTACCGATGCTTCAGGAAGAGATGAATGCCATCATGAGCAAAACTTCGGAAAACTTTTCCGAAGAAGAACAACGCTTACTTGTGGTTCGGGATGCCGATAAACATAAAAATGCGGGGAAAGGCATCTATGTGGTCGGTTCCAAAAAAGCCAATATCCAAATCGAACTGACACCGGAAGAGTTAAAGCTGTGGGATCCCGAATGGTATGAACGAAAGTATGGAGGAAGAAAAAGAGAACATGAAATCCACTGATCTTATATGGACGACATCATCAAAGAAGAGGGAGATTATGCGCAAATCACGATTTCTAATCATTCCATTGTTGGTGGTTGTTTTATGGATGAGTGCTGGTTGTGGAAATGAAAACTCGGATACTGAAGTTAAGAATACAAAATGGACGCTTGTGGATGGACGATGTGCAGGTGAAATAAAATCTATGGAAATTGGGGAGAAAAATGATGCGGGAAAATATGAATTGTTTGTCTATAGAGATATCGAATTAGCGATTGGCTCTGGCTCATTGAAACCGATGCAAGACAATCGATATGAACTGGAGTATTATTCTATCGACGATGATGAGTTTCATACATTTCGAGCGACAATCGATAAGGACATATTAACGATTTGGCGAGGCGAACAATCAAGTAGCATATGTGAGTTAAAAAAAGAGTAGTTTTGGCTGTGTGAAAACTTTGGAGCCCAAATGGATAATAGAAAATATGGAGGAAGATCAATATATGATTTGAAATCTCGCTGGAACATCTTTTAGAAAGAGAGGATTCAATCATTGCGACCACCGATCATGACTATCGGAAGAAGTTACCTGCGCTTTTGCTTTGTTATCGTCATGACTGTTTTTCTAACTTTATCCTTGGGACAAGAGGTTGGTTATGCAGAAACAAAGGAACCAGCGGAGAATAAGGGGTTCTTCGAAGGGGTCGTTGATGAAATCAAGGATATATGGAATAAGGGATTAGTTGATTATACAAAAACAAAGGTACAAAAAACGGGGCAACAAGTAGGGAAAACAGTGGCAACTGAAGTGGAAGATGCAGCAAGGAAGTTGATGAATGAAATATTGCCAGACCAAGCGAACTATGAAAAGTGCAAAATGGATCCTACTTGTTATTTTGCTACATGGGCAAAAATAAAATTAGTTAATACTTTCAAACAAACTTGCGAATATTTTGTGGACATCATTATTATTTCGGAAGAAAAGTTATATGGAAAAGGAACGAAAGGGATTTTCATCCATTATCAAAAAATTGTTCAGGATTTAGCATGGACGTTTTTAATTTTGTTCTTAACCTTTCAAAGCATACGTGTATTGGCTTATTATACCGTCGAGGTAGATTCGACGCATCTAAAGTTGTTAATTAAACGTTTGGTCATCACCAGTATTTTGATCGCTCTTGAACCGGAAATCATTAAAATGTTACTTCGTTTGAATAAATTATTAATTGATGCTTTTTTGGAACCACATCAATCTGTGATCGGGGCGACGATTCTTATCGGGTTGTTGAAACCATCATCGCCAGTCTATCTTCCTGTTATCAATGAATTGCATTTCGTCTTATGTGTAGTTATCCTAATTTTCCTGGTAATCATTATGTTGCAATTTATTATACGGTATGCGGAAATCGCCCTATTAATGATATTAGGACCCTTTGCGATCGCGACAAACATCAATCAAGAATACAATATTTTTCCGGTTTGGTGGCGCCATCTCTTAGCGGCAATCTTTACGCAAGTTGTACAAGTGATGTTGGTTGTTATTTGGCTGTCAGTGCTTAAATCATCTCTTAGTCTTGATATTTATGCTCCTTATCGACTTCTTTTATCGATCGGTTTTCTGGTTGTCGCTTTTCGCGCCCCAGGATTTCTACGGGAGTGGATGTATTCCACAGGAGCAACGTCTAGCGTAATGTCAGGTGTTCGCACTGGTGTCCATACAGCGAAAACAGTTACTCGAACAGCACTTAGTTTTGTTAAACCATAATCCTTTCTACAAAAAGAGGGGGACTGCTAAACAGGAGTCCCTCCCTTTTGAAATTTCATAATTGGGGGCGTATTTAGAATTATGACATTTTGGGAGAGATTGCTTGATTCACTTAAAGAGATATACCATAATAGCGTTGATTGGGTACTCCAAAATCGAATCATTGCCATTGGGGCTGCAGTTGTCTTATTCGTTGGGTTTGTTCTCATAGGAGCTTACACAAGTACGAGCAAAGAAGATTTAAGAGAAGAACTTGAAAGCGCGATCGCCAAAAAAGACTATGGTAAGATGAAAGAATTTTTTGTATCAAAAGATCCTGATTTGGAGATAACCGATGAATTTATTGAGAACTGGGTGAATCGCGATAATGTAAACAAGTTATTCAATGATGATGATGAGTTGTCTGTGGATCAAACCCATATCGAAGATCGAGGAAAAATTTTTAAGTCATATAAGATTGTTGTCAGTCCCATCACGCTAAAAATACAGGTAGACAATCCCGATCGTATACTGGTAAATGGAGAA
This sequence comes from Thermoactinomycetaceae bacterium, assembly GCA_025449475.1. GTDB lineage: Bacteria > Bacillota > Bacilli > Thermoactinomycetales > Thermoactinomycetaceae > JANWJM01. The sequence continues at coordinate 33 of JANWJM010000015.1, read as the reverse complement.
CCCATCCAAATTCAAAAGAATGCGAAAGAACAT
>JANWJM010000014.1 GCA_025449475.1 Thermoactinomycetaceae bacterium | reverse complement strand
TCAATATATGATCAATGAGTATAATGATCATGGCAGGGATCTGCTCCCAAGTAGTATTCGGAATGCCATTGAAAACTCACTCGATCGAATGGAGCAAAGTCTTGGGAACGGAGTAGCTCGGATCATGGATGGCATTGGAAATACCATCAATCAATTTTTTTTCGCTTTGATTATCCCCTTTTTAGCTTTTTATATGCTAAAAGATGTTCGTGACTTTGAAAAAACCTTTAAAAGTATGATTCCGAAAGCCAAAAGAAAAGAGTTTTTCCTGCTCTTTAAAGAGATTGATCAAGCTCTCGGCAATTATATTCGAGGTCAGTTATTGGTTTGTATCGTGGTAGGGGTCTGTGTATATATCGGTTACTTGATCATCGGATTACCCTATGCTTTGATCCTGGCATGCGTTGTAGCGATTTTTAATATCATCCCTTATCTGGGTCCCATATTTGGTGCAATTCCAGCAATTTTTGTGGCATTTACCGTTTCGATCAAAATGGTGTTTGCGGTGATCTTAACCAACTTTATCGTTCAGATGCTAGAGGGAAATGTGCTTTCTCCGCAGATTGTTGGTCGAACATTACATATGCATCCATTGTTGATTATCTTTGCTTTATTGGTAGGTGGAGAGATTGGTGGAATTTTAGGATTGATTTTAGCAGTTCCTCTGTTTGCGGTAGGGAAAGTGGTCATCGAACATATTTTTCACTACTATGTTCAATCCCGTGTGTAAAGGATCAGATAAAAACTCAAAGAATTGGGAAGTTCAACTTTCCTCGCCAGCCTGACAAATTTTTGTTAATATACTGGTAGCAGTTTTTTGACGAGAAGGTGAGAAGAGGGTGCGTGCCGAACTCTTTTTTCCCCGAATGAAATATGATAATTTAATCAAAGAAAACATGATGACAGAACCGTTTCTGTAATGAGTCTGTCCAGAGAGAGAGATTGTTGCTGAGAGATCTTTCCAGAAACTCGTGCAGAGTATGCCCGTTCTTGAATGCAGTTAATACCTGCCGGTAAGAAGTACCGTTATCCGTGTAATGAAGGGATCAAGCTGTTGATAATTAGGGTGGTACCGCGGGAAGATCTTCTCGTCCCTAGTGGGATTGGAGAAGTTTTTTTTATTTTTCAGAGGTTGTCGGCAACTTTGAGAGAGAAAGAGGGAGTCGAAATGAAAGCAAGTGAGATTCGTCAGAAATATCTAAGGTTTTTTGCGGAAAAAGGACATCAGATCGAACCAAGCGCCTCACTGGTTCCGATCGATGACCCCAGTTTGTTATGGATTAATAGCGGGGTCGCGACCTTGAAGAAGTATTTTGATGGACGGTTGATTCCAGAAAATCCGCGGATTGTTAATGTCCAGAAGTCGATTCGGACCAACGATATTGAAAATGTCGGATATACGCCGCGGCATCATACATTTTTTGAGATGCTGGGGAATTTTTCGATTGGCGATTATTTTAAAAAAGAGGCAATTGTGTGGGCGTGGGAGTTTCTTACAGATGCAAAGTGGATGGGATTAGATCCCGACCGTTTATCGGTGACGGTTCATCCAGAAGATGAAGAGGCATACCAATATTGGCATAAAGAAATCGGTATTCCGAAAGAGCGGATTATCAAATTGAAAGAGAACTTTTGGGATATTGGTGAAGGTCCCAGTGGCCCAAATACGGAAATCTTTTATGATCGAGGAGAAGAGTTTGGCGATTCCAGTGATCCTGAGTGTTACCCTGGTGGAGAGAATGATCGCTTTCTCGAAATCTGGAATCTGGTGTTTTCGCAGTTTAATCATAATCCAGATGGCACATATACACCGCTTCCAAAGAAAAATATTGACACCGGAATGGGTCTAGAGCGAATGGCTTCCGTTATGCAGAATGTGCCATCCAATTATGATACCGATCTGTTTCAGCCCATTATCCAAACAATCTGTCAGGAAGCAGGGGTTTCTTATGGGCAGGATTCCGAGCAGGATATTGCGTTAAAAGTGATTGCTGATCATATACGTACCATTGTTTTTGCAATTGGCGATGAGGTTCTCCCATCCAACGAGGGACGAGGTTATGTATTGCGACGTTTGTTGCGTCGGGCGGTTCGCTATGGGCATAAATTGGGCATCAAAAAGCCTTTCCTGTTCCAGCTAACCGGTGTCGTCGCAGAGATTATGCATGATTATTATCCTGAACCCACAGAGAAAAAAGAATGGATTGAACAAGTGATTCAGGGAGAAGAGGAACGGTTCCAAGAAACATTGACAGAAGGATTGCACATTTTGGAAGAAATCGTCGACCAAGCGAAAAAGAAAAAACAAACGAAAATCGATGGAAAGGACGCCTTTAAGCTTTATGATACATATGGTTTCCCGTTAGATCTTACGGAAGACTTTGCGCTTGAACAGGGCTTATCCGTGGATCGCGAAGGCTTTGATCGGGAAATGGCTATCCAACGCGAGCGGGCGCGATCGGCTCGTCAAAGTGTGGATAGTATGCAGGTGCAAGGGGGAGCCTTGTCTGAATTGAATGTGGACAGCAAATTTGTAGGCTATACAGAATCGGAGATTCACACGCAGATCGAGGCGATACTGGTTCAAGACCAGCAAGTCGATACATTGGGTTCCGAGAGAGAAGGAATGCTTGTTTTAACAGAGACCCCCTTTTATGCCGAGAGCGGTGGACAAGTAGCCGATCGCGGCTGGATTGAGACAGAATCAGCACGTTTATTGGTCAAAGATGTTCAGAAAGGCCCGCATGGGGAACATGTTCATGTCGTTTTTGTGGAAAAAGGTACGATCCATCGAGGGGAACGTGTGGTTGCACGGATCGATGAAGAGCGGCGGATTGCAACGGTCAAAAATCATACAGCGACCCATCTTCTTCATAAGGCATTAAAAGAGATCCTGGGTAAGCATGTGAATCAAGCAGGATCATTGGTTGCACCCGATCGTTTGCGTTTTGATTTTACACATGTGAAAGCTATGTCAGTAGAAGAAATTGAACAGACACAACATCGTGTCAACGAACAGATTTGGAAGAATACAAAGGTTGAAACCATGATCAAACCTCTTGAAGAGGCAAAAGCGATGGGAGCCATGGCTCTATTTGGTGAAAAATATGGATCTGAAGTGCGTGTGGTACAGGTCGGCGATTACAGTCTCGAACTCTGTGGCGGGACACATGTAAATCATACAGGTGAAATCGGGCTTTTTGCGATTGTAAATGAAAGTAGTATTGGTTCGGGAATCCGAAGAATTGAAGCGGTGACGGGGAAGCAGGCATATCTATATCTCAATCAACAAGTCACCAAACTACGAGAAGCCGCCACACAGTTGAAAACTACCATACATGAAGTTCCAAAAAAGATCGTTCAGTTGAAGGATAGAGAAAAAGAATTGTTACACATCAATCAATCCCTACAAACCTTACTCAACCAGAATAAAGTGGATGAATTAGCGAACAAGGTGGTCGAGATCAATGGTCTTCCCGTTTTATCGGTTGAGGTCGAAGCGACAGACATGGCACAATTACGAAAGCTGGTGGATGAATTGCGCCATCAATTGGAAGAAGGGATCATCGTTCTCGGATCGAAGAATGGACAGAAGGTTCAATTTGTCGCTTCGGTTTCCAAAAAATATGTTGAAGAAGGCTTTCATGCTGGAAAGTTAATCAAAGAAGTGGCAAGCTTGTGTGGTGGTGGAGGTGGCGGTCGTCCCGATCTCGCACAAGCAGGCGGAAAATCTCCTGAACGGTTGAAAGAAGCTTTAGATTATGTTTATCGTTGGGTAAAAGAAAGAGGACGTTCATGAGAAAAAGCAGAAGTTGTTGAGGATATTCCCTTGAAGGTACGATAAAATAGAAGTAACAAGCCATTCATCCAAAAGAGAGGATGGGGGAGATGCCATGGATGAGACAAGAAAGTTTCACTTTCGAGGCGAGGTTGAAAGAAGTCCCAAAGATGTATTGCTCCTTGTGTATGGCACGCTGAAAGAAAAAGGTTACAATCCGATCAATCAGATCGTTGGATACCTCATTTCCGGTGATCCTGCCTATATTCCCAGACATAATAATGCACGAACCCTGATCCGAAAAATTGAGCGGGATGAATTGATTGAGGAGTTGGTGAAACACTATTTAAAAACGAATCAGATTGAGGCAGATGATCAAGAGAGTTGATGGGTAGCATGGTTCGTATTATGGGACTCGATTTGGGGGAACGACGGATTGGCGTTGCGGTGAGTGACTCCTTGGGCATTACCGCTCAAGGAGTTTGTGTTATCAAAAAAACAGGCGATTCAGCGTGGCTGAAGCAATTGGATGATTTGATTCAAGAATATCAGATTACGGAAATTGTGATCGGATTTCCGCGAAATATGGATGGAAGTACGGGTGAGAAGGGAAAGGAAAGTATCCACTGGGCAGAGTATTTGGAAAATAACTATCACATGCCTGTTCATTTATGGGATGAACGGTTATCAACCTCAGCGGTTACGCGAACATTGATCGAATCAAATCTTACGCGAAAAAAAAGAAAAAATGTCATCGATCAACTGGCTGCTGTTTGGATTTTGCAAGGATTTTTGGATGCCAAAAGGAGGGAAATCAATTGACCCAGGAATATCTATTTATACCAGACGAAAATGGCGTTGAACAAAAGTTTGAGATTTTGTATGAATTTGAACGTCATGATACAGGACAAAAATATATTTTGGTGGTTCCAGCCGAAAAGGATCATGATGCTGAGGAACAAGAAGTGTTTGCTTTCCGCTATCACGGTGAAAAAGATCAGATGACACTCGAAATGATCGAAGATGATCAGGAGTGGGAAATGGTAGAAGAAATGTTCGATATGTGGCTTTCTGATGAGTATCAGGTGATGACCAATGAATCAACTAAATAATGAACCAATTAAAGAGGTTTTTATTTTAAGAAATTCCAATCAAGCAGACGCGAAAAATGACTTTCAAGTCTTGAAAGAATTTATGATGGACCAACAGCATTATGCCTTATTGAGAACGGAAAATGATCATCCCGATGACTGCTATCTCTACCGCGTATGTGAAAATCAATTGGAAGAAATCGAAGATGAAATGGAATGGGAGCGTGTTTCGGAGGCCATCGATGAATATCTGTTTTTGCATGATTAGTGAACGAGGAGAAATTCCTCGTTATTTTTTTGCAAAGTTATGCTAAGATAAAAGAATGTCGACAAGATCAAGAGAGGGAGACTTTGCATGAATTGGCTTCTACGTCTACTCTTAACTTTTCTTATCATTGGAGGCTGGTTGACGTTAGGTTATTTGTTTGTGCAATTTTACCTCGAATCTCCACAACGGAATGAGGTAAAAGAAGTTGAAATTCCTCCCGATTCCACACTAAGTGAAATTGGCTCAATTTTGGAAAAAAATCAACTAATTCGAGAAGGTTGGCTCTTTCGTTATTATGCATGGTATAAAAAAATGACTAATTTGAAACCAGGTTTTTATCAAATTCAACCAAATGAGAATTTAGATAGCATTATGGCGAAGCTTTATGAAGGTAAACAAGATACTGTGAAAGTGACCATCCCGGAAGGAAAAAATGTCCTTGAAATAGCAGAAATTTTGGAGAAAGCTGGTTTTGACAAAGAAGGATTTTTAAAAGAAGTCAATGAACGAACACCTACCTACGAGTTTGAAAAAGAAATCCCCGCACATCCGAGCCGCAAGTATCGATTGGAAGGATATTTATTTCCCAGTACTTATGAATTTAAGAAACGAGAAACGCCCGAAAAAATCGTGAAAGCTATGCTGGATCAGTTTGCCGAGCGGATGACGAAGATGAAGATCCGCGATAAATTAAAACAACGAGATATGACTGTTGATGAGTGGGTTACGTTTGCTTCCGTGATTGAAAAAGAAGGACAAGTAAAAAGCGAATTCCCACAAATCTCAGGAGTTATTCACAATCGTCTGGAAAAAGGTATGAAATTAGAGGTCGATGCGACGGTCATTTATGCCTATCAAATGCAAGGTCAATCCAAAAAAAGATTATATTTTAATGATTTAAAAATTAATAGCCCCTTTAATACATATATGAATAAAGGATTACCTCCGGCTCCGATCGCATGTCCAGGTGAGCTTGCTCTGCAATCAGTGATTCATCCTTCACAACATGATTATTTGTTCTATGTGACGAAGAAGGATGGAACAGGAGCTCATTATTTTGGTAGAACATTGGAAGAGCATCAGCAAAATATTAGACGTAGTGAAGAGAATGCGAAAAAAGTAAATCAATAGAAGTATACCCCACTCTCTACATGTCCATGATGAAGGTATGGAGAGAGTGGGGTGCAGTGAATGATTCGGTGGCGCATTGGTATCATTTCCTGTATATGGTTGATTCTTTTGCTAAGTGTTAATTTGCGACTCTATCAGATTCAGGTGACCTCGACTCGAGCATTCTCAAAGCAGGAGTTTGATCTTATCCAATTGGCTGCTGAGGCACAAAGTAGGGAAATTATTCTTCAAAGTGGGCGAGGAAAAATTCTTGATCGGAACGGAGATACGTTTGTAGGTCAAGAGAAATGGCGCGTAATTGTGTTTCCACAAACAAAGGAGCAGATCGAGCTTCGAAAGGGAAAATTTCAGCAGATGTCAGCAATCCTCGATTTCCCGATTCATCTCTTAACATCAAAACTGCAAACAATTAAACATCCCGTCTTTTTGTCTTATCCGGATCGTAGAGATTTGACGCTTACGAATGATCAAGCACGAAAAATACGTTCTTTACAGATACCTGGGATGATCGTTGTTCGTTCAGATGGACGCATGCTTCATCAGCAAGTTGGACAACAGGTCATCGGTCAGGTGCTCCGACAACCTTTTATTTTGGAACAGCAATATAAGGAGGAGCTTGATCGAGGAATCTATACACGACAATCACGAGTGGGTATTTCAGGAATTGAAGCTGCTTTTGAAAAGGAACTCCATGGGTCCAAAGAAAAGATTCTTCATTATTATCGGACACGACATGGTCGTCCTTTATTAGGAGCCGAAGTCAAGATTGTTGAAAAAAGAGAGCCAAAGGCAATGTCTCCTCATACAGTCGTGACGACATTAGATAAAGAGATTCAACAACAAGTAGAGTCAATACTGGAAAAATATCGGGTAACGGAGGGTGCCATCGTTGTCCAAGAGATCAAAACCGGTGATATTCTTGCGATGGCAAGTGCTCCCATGGGGCATGTGGTTGAAAATGATATGAATCCTTGGGATCATCGGGCACTTATGGAGGCAACGCCTGGATCGATTTTCAAACTCCTTATTGCGATTGTGGGCTTGGAAGAAGGATTGGTATCCGTTCAAACTCCTTTTTATTGTAAGGGGGTGTGGGAGGCATTTCGCCTAAAGGATGCCAATGGAAAAGGACATGGAACAAAAACCTTTGCACAAGCATTTGCCCATTCATGTAACCTTTATTTTGGAAGTCTCAGTAAACAATTGGGGAGAAAACAGATTGAAAAGTATGCTCGTCAAATGGGGTTTAACCAAAAGATTATGTGGTCTTCCAAATCCCGAAGACATGCCCCTAATGAACATAAAGGCATGATCTTTTCGCCATCGACAGATCCCAAAGACATTGGTGCAGTTGTACAGACGGGAATTGGTCAGCGAGATGTGAAAATTACTCCTGTGCAAGCAGCAAACCTGGTGACGGCGCTGTTTCATCAGGGGAAAACGTATAGCCCGCGACTTGTTGCCGAAGTACGTGATGCAAATGGGAGAGTAGTGGAACGATTTCCAAGGAAAATGTTGCCGCATTCGAAGAAACTGAAAGAGGGTACAAGTCTTGCTATTCGTCAAATGATGCGGGAAACCGTGACAGATGGAACGGCGATATCTTTGAAAAACGCAAAGTGGAAACTAGCAGGCAAGACAGGTACAGCGCAAGTGGGTGTCAATAAAGATCGGTTTCATAAATGGATGATTGGGTTTGGTCCCTATGAACAACCGCGCTATTCTGTTGCTGTGTTAGTGAGGTCGGTAAAAAATCCGGATGATCCAAGGGCGAGACAAATTTTTGGGCAAGTGATGGATGTTTTGGCACATATTGAGAATAAGAGTAGAGATTAACTTGTTTGAGTCTACACGATTACGGGTAAATAAAATATTTGATGTAGCTTTTTTAGGTGCTTGGTATATGTTGAATCATTCGTTCGTTTCATGCTCGTTTCATTCATAGTGAGAAGTCGGATATCGACAGAGGTTGAAAAGGAGGGAAAGGCGAGTGTAAGGATTCGCCTAGTACAGATGAAAATTACGGTTGAGTTATCAAAAGCGGAACTTGATCTAATCGAAGAAGCATTGCTCCAATATCTAAATCTTCTTCAAAAATCGGAAAACCAAGATGATATGGTGAAATACGAGATCTCATTATGTCGTCGGGTGTTCGAAGAGTTCGGTTTAGAAGATTTAGAAGAAGTAAAGGGAGATCTACCTGTACCGGGCCAGTTCCCGCCTAGTCAGTACCCTTTCTCACGATAAATACATGATATGGAATCAAAAAAAGTCCCTCCTTTCAAGAGAGGGACTTTTCTCTTTACCATAAAAAGAAGAGTGAATAGACAGCCGCCAAAATAAAGCGATAGATAGCAAATGGAGTAAGTTTAACCGTATCAATCAAGTGCAAAAAGAATTTAATCGCGATCATTGCTACAATGAAAGCTGTCACAAAGCCAGTAATGAATAAGGGAAGGTCTGCCGTTGAGAGCTGATCCCAGTTTTCATAGAGATCTTTTCCAGTAGCTCCAAACATCATCGGAACGGCGACAAGGAATGAGAGTTCAGAGGCGGTTTTATGGTTCAAGCCCAATAGAAGACCACCTGAAATTGTAGAGCCTGAACGTGAGAAACCCGGCCACAATGCGATACACTGAAATAATCCGATGCCAAAGGCTTGTTTATATGAAACTTCGTCTAAACTACGACTGACAACCTTTACATTTGCTTTTTCAGCGACAATCATCAAGATCCCGCCTACCACTAGGGCAAGAACGACAGTGACCGGACCGAATAAATGGGCTTTAATCAGATCATGGAACAATACACCTGCAATCACAGCTGGAATACATGCAACGATTATATGTAATAGGGTTAGTTGATTAGAAGGCGAAGTTTCTCCATTGGTATGCTCTTTCAATTTTCCTTTATGGAGCCCCAAGAGGCTAAGTATGCGTTTCCAAAAGACAGCGATAACGGCTAATATAGAGCCCAACTGAATAAATACTTCAAAAGTGGATGCTCGGGCGGATCCTTGAAAGTCTAAGAGATGTCCAGTAAGAATTAGATGACCTGTCGAAGATACAGGAGCAAATTCAGTTAATCCTTCTACACATCCCATGATTAATCCAACCACAATATCCCACCAAATGTTCATTATGTATTCCTCACACTCCAATCTTTCACAGCTGATATGGAAACACTATTTTTTCATTTTATCATTTCTTTTTGTATTGAAAAGACCCCATTTTTAATAAATTTGGAACAAGCGGAAAAAGTAGAATTAAGCAAGCGCTTGGAAATATATAATTTTTAATTTTCAAAAAAATAATCCCAGCACATTGAAAGAGAGATTAAGTAGACCTCAAAAGGATTCGAGGTCTACGATTATTTCTTTGTAATTTTTTGTACGATGTTGAGCACAGCTGCGCGGCTCAATTTGCCTTTACCCAGCTCGATGGCTCGTAGAGTTCCATGTGCAAGAGCGAGTGGGATTTTACAGAAATCTAAGATAGGGCCTTGATCAAGAGCTGCAACATATTGATCGGCTTGCTTCAGATTGCGCTTTGCATAGGCAATCATCTCAGGAAAATCCCATCCATCCGGGAAGAAGTCTACTCCTCTGGCTAAGTCTTCTTTGCGGTTTCGTATAATATTGACCGCTTGCAAGCCGCGTCCATAGGCAATCGCAAGCCCATGATCCGTTTTTGTGCCATCATACCATGTCCAAATCTCGTCCAGTAATAACCCAACTAGCCCTGCCACATAGTAGGTATATGAATCCAAATCTTGTTCTGTTTTAATGTCCCAGTTTTTTTCTACCCATTCTGCCATTCCTTCTGCCATAACTGAGGTCCAATGAAGGATATTTTTTTGAATCGTGATTGGAGAGAAGTTGATCCAGTCTTGGATTTGCAAGGTAACTTTTGGTAAAACGGATTGATAGGGTTCAAATAGGGTTTGGAAATTCGAATGTTCAACGGGGTTTTTCAAGATTCGACGAACGGATCGCAAAAGGGTAACTTTGGTGGATGGGGAAAGTTCCGTATGGTCTTCTATCTCATCAATTGCACGCATACAAAGATAAGCGGATGTGACCGCTTCTCTGATATTTGGGGTTAGGCGACTAATTGGAATATAAAAGGTTCGACTGGTAGCAAGTAGCATGTCCATGGCTTCTTTTTCGAAATCTGTCATTTTACTCATTTGGGATAAGTCCTCCGTTTTTCCACATAAATAACCTCTATTATTTTATATTTTTTTCGCTGAACTTACCAGCTATATCTTTATAACAAATACGAATGACTAGCATTTGGGGCTTGATGGAAGGATTTTATAGATGATATGCTCGTTGATCCTTATTTAGTCATAGATTGGAAAACAATCGCTTAAGAACTTTTTGTCCATGGATCCGACACTCGCTATACAGTTGATGAAATATTTGTTATTATGTTTGCATTGTAAAATAATAAGGAAATTCTAAACTTGAATTAGCTTACCTTCCCTCTTTGTGTAAAAAATCGAATACTTAAAGTGTTGATCTTATTACTGTGAAGGAGGACCGTTGGAATATTCGAACATTGGAAAGTGCAGAAAAAAAATGGGTGAACATTTTCGCTAAGCTTCTATGGATCAATGTGAGTTTGGCTTTTATTTTATTGGGTTGTAAAGGTGAAGATGTGGAACATACAAAGCTTGTGCAACCGACTGTTGTGAAGCAATGGATTGGCATCCCCAGCATTCCGATGATGACGTCTATAAAGCCAAGTGAGAAGCGAAACGTTGTGATCTATCTCGTTCCCCATGCAGATGATGAAGTGTTAACATTTGGTGTGCCGATTCGGAATGATTTGCAACAAAAAAAGGAAGTCTATGTATTGCTTTTATCAAAGGGTGAGTTATCTCAAGCACGGGATGTTGTCAATGGATACTACGATCATGAATCCAATCACCCTTATATGGCTGGAAAAGTACAATGGTGTAGATTTCATCAACGATTGCATATTCCATCTGCAGAAGGATACTCTCCGTTAAGCGTTGAAGAATTTGGACAAGCGCGTATAAAAGAGTTTATCCAAGCCACAGCTGCTTTGGGCGTACCGAAGGAAAATACATATGTATATCAATTGAAACATGGGTACTTTGGCAATACACCACTTGTTTTAATCATCAACGATTGGTTAAAACGGTTTCCCAATGCAACATTTGTGACAATGTCGGAAATCGATGTGCAGCGGGATCATGCACCTGTTGGAAAAGTGCTCAATCGATTACATCAGCAGAAAGTTGTAAAATTCAAGCGAAATTATGCTTCCGTCGCTACCCGGATGAAATATCGTCATTTAAAGGATCAGTATCCATCTATTTCGTTAATTCATAAAAAAGATGTTCATTATATCTTGAAGGCGATTGACGTCTATCGGGCTTGGGAGCCTCACAAAGGTCGTTTTGGATTAGGTTACCATTCGGTTGAGACACAGTTTGAATTTCTAAAAAAGAATATGGATACTCTTTTGCTACCTCATTAAACCCATCAAAAGACTTCATATCGATTGATGATATGGAAGTCTTTTCATTTTTCTCAAGGTCGGTACAAACATAATGCATTTTTTTTCAACATAAATATAAATAGATTTAACATTAGAAAATGATGGGGTGGGGATATGCCGGGGCTTTTATCAGCGATTGCATTGATATGCAAGGATGTTCTGTTATTTGTGTCTTATATCAAAAACAATGCCTTTCCACAGCCGTTGTCCGATAAAGAAGAAGAAGAAAACCTCAAGTTAATGGCAAAAGGAGATCAACGCGCCCGTAACCTCTTAATTGAACATAATCTGCGATTAGTCGCACATATTGTCAAAAAGTTTGAAAATACAGGTGAAGATACAGAAGATTTGATTTCCATTGGGACGATTGGTCTGATTAAGGCGATTGAATCGTATCAAATGGATAAAGGTACAAAATTGGCTACCTATGCTGCCAGATGTATTGAAAATGAAATTCTCATGCATTTACGATCATTAAAAAAAGCTCGTAAGGATGTTTCGCTGCATGACCCGATCGGTACAGATAAAGAGGGAAACCAAATTACACTCGTTGATATTATTGGTACGGAGAAAGGTGAAGTTGAAGAGGAAGTGGAGATGAAAATTGAAAAAACAAAAATCCATCAACATATCCATATCCTCGATCAGCGTGAGCAAGAAGTGATTCGGTGCCGATTTGGATTAGATAATGGAGAAGAGAAGACACAAAGAGAGATTGCAAAAGAATTAGGAATTTCTCGCTCGTATGTATCTCGGATCGAGAAGCGAGCACTGATCAAGTTGTTCCATGAGTTTTATCGAGGAACCGATAAACCAATCAGTGGTGATTAATCGATCAAGAACCTCTATATAGAAGGTGAAAACGACGATGCATTGATCCAATAAACCAAAAGCGGATAGTCCGGATTATGGCACGTATTAGCCAAAGCATACAAGCACCTGCTTTGAATTCGTTAAACCAAACTACACCAGTCAAACTTGTAAATGTGGTCATCGTGAAAAAGCGAATCGAAATGGCATCCAGTT
>JANWJM010000013.1 GCA_025449475.1 Thermoactinomycetaceae bacterium | reverse complement strand
TGCATCTCTTCTTCAATACTCTTTTTTTCTACCATGCTCCAACCTCCATCCCAAGCGTGAAGGATTGTTCTGAGTATTTCTATTGAGAGATTTTATAATCACCAAATGTACCTTTCATTAAGTTTGCAACGATCCCCATGAGGCTTTCTCTAAACGGTTGTGACCATACAAATGCTAATGCAAGTGCCCCAAGTACACCGGTTGTAACAGCAGACCAAATATCTCCTTCTTTGGCTTTATTGATAACTGCCCAACCGATGGTTCCAATTCCAACGATCATCATTCCATTGACAACAGCACTCATTAAATCAGTAGGTTTTTGTAACATGGATATAAGAGAAAAAATCGTTAAAGTTGCCACCGTCCATACCTCCCTATCAACCTAATTTTGTTGTTTCACCGTGTTAGAAATGGGCAAATTAGGATTGGTTTTTTCTACCATCCATGTATTTCCGTCTTTTGTCATAGAGATATTAAACTTTTGGAGCATTTCAACGTCATCGACCAAAACTTTGGCTATTACCACGACATCGACTTTGTTTAGATTTTCTGGCGATGGAACTGTAACATATGTTTCTTCAATACTTTTTAGTTCTGAGTCTCGCAATACCGCTCGCGGTTTGGCATCCTTATAATAGACGGCTATTTTCTCAGCTTCCCCACCGTAATACTCATCCAAAAACAGACGAACGCGATTCTTGATCACTTCTTGCTCTTGACTAGGGATCGCAGCGGAGTTTACTAATTTTTCCTCATTGTAAGTTGCTTTACCGGGAGCTGGTAAAAAGGTAGGGATATCATAGACTCCATATTTTCCGTTATCGAATACTAGCGGAACAGATAGATAAACAACTTTCACGGAATTATTATTTTCCGAATCTGAACTTGCTTTCGGCTTGACAGAAGCCTGTATCATAACATTCGCTTTATTCTTATCAACGGGATTTACTTGCCAAATCTTGCTCCATAACACTTCTTTTTGGACAGGGACGACTACATCTTCCGGGAAGACATATCCATGGGCTAAATATTTTGTAGCCTCTTGCAAATCTCCACTAAGCCAATAATAAGCAAAAGTTGAGGCATAAATCGCCGGACCCTGATAATCAGAGGCAACGTCTTTCACGGGTGTTGTTTTGACATCTTCACTTCCGCTAGTTACTTCAGGTGGAAAGAGTTGTGGAAAGACTGCTAACCGATATGCTACAAATACGAGAGCAACTGCGATGATGATTAGAATGACGTTTACATATAATTTGATAATTCCGTTTCTAACTTTTCTTTTTACACTTTTCTTTGGAACAATTTTTCCACTACTCAATGCCTTAGGTTCACGAAGTTGTTTTTGAGCCGACTGGGTTTGGAAGGCTTCTAGTAAGTTGCCCGTATTTTGATCTAACAATTTAACACCTACCTTTCTTTGGTGAGATGCGCGAAAAAAGAGAAGGGATAGATTTTTGATCTACCCCTTTGACTTTATTGGTGAAGAGATTTGGCTGTTAAAATTCAGATGTCTCTAGTTTCGCTTGAACAATATACCGTTGGGGAGCAGACCCAATCCAGTCGAAAGGATAACAAGTTGTCAAGGTGAGTATATGATTTCCTTTATGAGAGACAATGACTGTTCGATCATCTGCATCAGTAATCCATGTTTTCGTAATCCGATAGGTAAAGGTTCCTGCTGTTGTTTTCACAATTAATGGATCATTGATCTTTAACTCTCCGAGTTTGCGAAACACAGTATCGCGATGACCACTTAAAACAGTATTATCATCCTCACCGGGCAATACACTATTATAGTAGTGACCAACCCCTCTTTCTAACTGATCAGGATCTGTCCCTTCAATCACTGGCAAAACCGCTTTCAATGTAGGTATGATTAACTCACCAAATTTTTCATTCATTTTTGGTCTTGTTTTATATAACTTATCTGGATCGGTTGTATCCTCTTCTTCTTCATTCTTTTGGGTGAGTGCCTGATTGACAGATTCATCGCCATATTCACCAATGAAAAACTGGGGTACATATTCATATAAGGAAAATGTAATCATTGCTAGACCAACAATGATCAATAGCAATGAAAACCGACTCATTTTACTCAGCTTTTCTCCGCAAAATAGCCCCCAGTGTGGTCAAACCAAGACCAACTAAACCAGCAAAAGGTATTGGCAAAGCAGTATCGGGCATTTTTCCACCGTCTTCAGTCTTGGGATCTTCGTTCTCATCCGTCGTTTCCTCATCTTTGGCATCGTCATCAGATTGATCTTGATCGGCATCGTTTAGTGCCAATTTGTCTTTATCGTCGGTACTACCGGGCTGATCACCAGGTTTGTCATCGGGCTTATCATTCCCGCCCTGGTTATTGTTACCGCCGCCATTGGTACCGCCGTTATTCCCACCATTGTTGCCACCTTGATTGTTTCCACCAGCGTCATTACCACCATTGTTGCCGCCTTGATTGTTTCCGCCAGCGTCATTACCACCATTGTTACCGCCTTGATTATTTCCGCCAGCGTCATTACCGCCATTCCCATTATCGCCGCCGCCGTTTTCACCAGGGTCACCGCCTGGACCACCGCCAGGGTCACCACCTGGACCGCCTCCTATATCATCACCACCACCATCACCACCTGGTGGGTCTTCGCCTGGGTCACCGCCACCTTGTTCATTCCCCGGATTTGGAGGAGGATTGTTTCCAGGAGGCGTATCATCCCCTGTTTCTAATACCGTTGCTACTTTGAGTCCCAAATTGTTGACCTTTGCCTTCGCTTCAATATTTAAAGTTGGTTCTGGTTGCGCCAACGCAACTGGATTAACAGCAAAAATGGACAAACCCAAAACAACAACACCAGAAGCTATTTTTTTCTTCAATCGAAATCCTCCTAACCTTTTTGCCATCCCTTCACCAAAAGTCTTACTTTGAACGCCTCAAATTCCCACCAAGAAAAAGATGATAAATTCTTTAGTTAGTAAATGATAATAGTACTGAAACTCTCCTACTTTCCCCATTCCTTAACCATATAAATGGAATTGGAAAGTATTTTCTATATACATAGTAGTTCCACAATTCTACACTGTCAACTAATTTTTTTAAGCCGATTTAGTCCTAATTCCCTGTTTCGTCTATTATTAGTTGAATTCCAGAATATGTCTCTTTTCTGACTTGTCACGTCTTGGCTAATAGGTTGAGCAGTGCTTGAATTTGTATTTTTATTTAGTATACAACTATTCCAAAGCAAAAGTCCATTCCTTTTTATTTCTATCCACTGATTGCTCACAATCGTTCAAAATAAAAAAATCGCCCAAGCAATATGAGCGATTTTTTTATTTTAAATGGATCAACTTGTTAAACTAGATCGCGTCTCTTTGGATGATTACTTTACCAATGATGCTCTCAAATTGGTAACACCATGTTCCAAATAGGCTTTTAAACAGGTTAGTGCATAAACCCAACCTTCTTTGTTATCAATTAATTTGTTAATGATCTCCTCGTCATCTTCTTTGAAACCATCATCTTTTACCTCGATAATGGTGTTTGTTTCATCCAGTTGTTTTAATGTGATGGTGACGACATGATCATCATCAGTCTGAAAAATGATTTTCTGATTGGGAATGATTTCTGTAATGTTAATGTTTCCTTCTGCATTGTATTCATCGTATCTTAATGTAATAGTTTTTCCTTGACTCCATCTTTCAGAGCTCGAAGAGAACCAGAAATTCCCTATCTTTGAAGGATCGACAAAGGCTTCAAATACTTCTGACGCAGGTTTTTGTATTTTTAGTGAGGTTAAATTATACATATATCTCCTCCAATAATCCGTCTTATGCCATCCCACGATGAATGTTTTTCTCGTAAGTACGGCACATTACATTTTGTGGTTGTTAACTACATGACGGTGGAACAACCAACAATCTGCAGCTCAATCATACCCGTCTAGATCTCAGTGACTTTCAAACGATTCATTGCACGCTTCAAAGCTAGCTCTGCACGAACGGCATCGATCTTTTCTTTATTTTTTAATCTCTTTTCTGCTCGTTCTTTTGCTGCTTTTGCTCGCTCCACATCGATTTCGGATGGCAATTCAGCTGCTTCCGCTAAAATGGTGACTTGATCAGGACGGACTTCCAAAAAACCGCCGGATACAAAGATCTTCTCTTCAAGCTGATCATTCAACTTTACACGAACGATCGTGGGGTCTAAGGGACTAATTAAAGGTGCATGATTGGGTAAAATCCCAATATCTCCCTTTGCAGCATGGGTGATTATCATTTGGACTTCTTCTTTTTCATAGACCGTACGCTCAGGTGTGACGATTTCTAATCGCATCTTCTTAACCTTCCTTTATTTCGCCGCTTCAGCCATCAATTTTTTCCCTTTTTCAACGGCTTCATCAATGGTTCCTACCATATAGAATGAGTCTTCAGGGAGATGATCATGTTTTCCTTCTAAAATTTCTTTAAATCCACGGACTGTCTCTTTTACAGGCACGTAGACTCCCGGCTGACCCGTAAATTGTTCTGCCACATGCATATTCTGAGAGAGGAACTTCTCAATTTTGCGTGCCCGTGCAACGAGCTGCTTATCCTCTTCGGATAATTCATCCATTCCCAAAATCGCAATAATATCCTGCAACTCCTGATAACGTTGTAGAATTTCTTGAACCCCACGAGCGACGCGATAATGTTCTTCCCCGACGACAGCAGGTGTTAAAATTCTCGATGTTGAAGCCAGTGGATCCACAGCCGGGAAGATTCCCTTTTGTGTCAATCTTCTCTCTAAGTTGGTCGTTGCATCCAAATGAGTAAACGCGGTTGCAGGCGCAGGGTCGGTATAGTCATCCGCGGGAACATAGATTGCCTGAATGGAAGTAATCGATCCATTTTTGGTGGAGGTAATCCGTTCTTGTAATTGACCCATCTCAGTCGCCAAAGTTGGCTGATAACCAACAGCCGACGGCATCCGTCCCAAGAGAGCTGAGACTTCTGATCCTGCCTGAGTAAAGCGGAAAATATTATCAATAAATAACAAAACATCCTGACCTTCGCTATCACGGAAATGTTCCGCCATCGTAAGTCCAGTCAATGCAACCCGCATCCGTGCACCCGGCGGTTCGTTCATTTGCCCATAAACCATGGCAGTTTTACTAATTACGCCTGAATCTTTCATTTCAACATACAGGTCGTTTCCTTCACGCGTACGTTCACCAACACCCGCAAATACCGATAAACCTCCGTGCTCTTGGGCAACTTTATGGATTAACTCCTGAATCAACACGGTCTTGCCGACACCCGCACCACCAAATAGACCAATCTTTCCACCTTTGGCATAAGGCGCGAGGAGATCGACCACTTTAATTCCTGTTTCTAACATTTCTTGTTCGGTCGATTGTTCTTCAAAAGAAGGTGCATCACGATGAATGGGATAGACTTGTTTTGCGTGAATTTCCCCTGCTTCATCGATGGGCTTTGCTAACACATTGAATACACGACCCAACACTTCCCGACCAACCGGTACTGAAATGGGAGCACCTGTATCGATCGCTTCCATCCCACGCACCAATCCATCGGTTGAAGCCATTGCAATGGTGCGAACCAAGTTGTCTCCTAAGTGAAGAGCCGTTTCAAGGATTAGCTCAATTTCCTGATCATCCAATTTATACTTAACTTGAATGGCATTATTAATGTCAGGCAATTGTCCACGTTCAAATTGAACATCCACAACTGGACCTAATACCTGAACAATTTTTCCCTTACTCATCCGATCGCCTCCTTAAAAAACTCGCTATTGACTAGATGGCATTCGCTCCACCAACAACTTCTGCAATCTCTTGTGTAATCGCAGCTTGTCGTGCCCGGTTAAACTGCAATCTCAATTTTTCAATCAACTCATTGGCGTTTTCTGTTGCGTTGCCCATCGCGGTCATTTTCGCTGCAAATTCACTCGCTTTTGCATCTAAAAAGGCACTAAAAATTAACGTTTCAGCATAGCGAGGCAAAATTTGCGCCAATACCTCTTTCTCTGAAGGTTCAAACTCAATCATGCGATGATCTTGGGTTGAAGATGCATCCATTTTTTCCGGTTCCAAAGGTAACAAACGTTGTGCAGTTGGCCGTTGAATGATCGGGTTAATAAATTTGTTATAAACCAGATAGAGTTCATCAAATTTTTCTTCGGCATAATAGTTTACTGCTTTCCGCGCAATCGGTTTGATATCTGCAAACACGGGTCTATCGCTTAATCCCACCATTTGATCGATTACGGGATAATTTCTTCTTGTGAGATATTCGACTCCTTTGCGACCGATCACAAAGATCACATATTCTTCTTTGCTCGCATGACGCTCTTCGAGCGTTTTTTCTAACATTCGTAATAGGTTACTATTGTAGCCACCGGCTAAACCTCGATCTGAGGTGATCACCAAGTACCCGGTGCGGTTAACTTCCCTTTTTTCAAGCATGGGATGAGTGATATCCGAAGTCCCATCCGCAATATGGAGGATGACTTCTCTCAATTTATCGGCATAGGGTCGAGCTGCTTGAGCACGCTCTTGTGCACGACGCAAATATGAGGCTGCAACCATCTCCATGGCTTTTGTAATCTGTTTGGTTTTCTCAAAAGATCGAATGCGTCGTTTGATATCACGCATACTATTCGCCATGATTCAGACTCACCGCCTTCCTTCTTCAAATTGTCCTAATCTAGTTGGACGATTTTGACACAGCAAAACTCTTCTTAAATTTCTCGAGTGCTTGAACCAACTTCTGATCAATCTCTTCTTCGAGCTGCTTTAATTTCTCAAGATCTTGCTTCTGTTCAATCGCTTTTTCAAGCCTCTTTGCTTTCTCAAGATCTTGATAGATATCCTTTTGTTCCGCATCTAAATAAGCATGAAATTCCTCTTCGAATCGACGGACATCTTCCAGTGGGATATCATCCAAATGCCCACGAGTAACGAGATACAATGAAACCACTTGCTTTTCAACCGGCAAGGGCTGATGTTCATCCTGTTTTAAAATCTCAACCGTCCGCTCCCCACGTGCAAGTTTGGCGCGTGTGACAGCATCCAGATCCGAACC
Organism: Thermoactinomycetaceae bacterium; assembly: GCA_025449475.1. Taxonomy (GTDB): domain Bacteria; phylum Bacillota; class Bacilli; order Thermoactinomycetales; family Thermoactinomycetaceae; genus JANWJM01. Next base: position 6,323 of record JANWJM010000013.1, on the reverse strand, counting down.
GAATTGGGTAAAGGCTTTTAACTCCTCATACTGCGAGTGATCAAGTTTCAGGGTTCCCGCTACCTTACTCATCGCTCTAATTTGCGCATCTCCACCTACGCGCGACACGGAAAACCCAACATCAACAGCTGGCCGTACACCGGAATGGAAGAGATCAGATTCCAAGAAGATCTGACCATCAGTGATCGAGATCACATTGGTGGGGATATAAGCAGAAATATCTCCCTCTTGTGTCTCAATAAACGGCAATGCTGTCAGGGATCCTCCACCCTTCTCATCGTTTAATTTCGCGGCGCGTTCCAATAGGCGGGAATGGAGATAGAACACATCACCTGGATATGCTTCACGACCTGGCGGGCGACGAAGCAGTAGTGAAAGCTCACGATAAGCGGCTGCTTGTTTGGTCAGATCGTCATAAACACAAAGTACATGTCCGCCCTTATACATAAAATATTCGCCCATTGCGCAGCCCGCATAGGGTGCTAAGAATAAGAGTGGCGCAGGATCAGAAGCACTGGCTACAACCACAATGGTATAATCCATTGCTCCATAACGACGTAATTTTTCGACCACGTTGGCAACGGTGGATTGTTTTTGACCGATCGCTACATAAATACAGACCATATCTTGTCCTTTTTGATTAATGATTGTGTCAAGGGCAATGGTCGTTTTTCCAGTCTGCCGGTCTCCAATGATCAATTCACGTTGACCACGACCAATTGGAACCATGGAGTCGATCGCCTTGATCCCTGTTTGCAATGGCTCATCTACCTTCTTCCGATCAATCACTCCAGGAGCTGGTGATTCCACTGGACGGAAATGAGTGGTTTCAATGGGACCTTTCCCATCTAGTGGTTGCCCCAATGGATTGACCACCCGACCAAGCAATGCCTCTCCGACAGGCACTTCCATCAAACGTCCTGTTCTTTTCACCTGATTGCCCTCTCGGATATCCGTATAAGGTCCTAAAATAACAACTCCTACATGATTTTCTTCAAGGTTTAACACCATTCCCATTACGCCATTATCAAACTCAAGCAATTCTCCAGCCATTGCTTCCTTCAGACCATGTACTTGAGCAATCCCATCACCCACTTGGATGACGGTACCCACATCTAAAATTTCGATTTCAGCACGATAATTCTCTATTTGTTGTTTAATCAACGTACTAATCTCTTCCGATCGAATACTCATCGTTTACGCTCACCCCAATCATTGTACTTTGGCATTCTGTAACCGCTTCTGGAATTGTCGCAACTTGGTTCGCAGACTTCCGTCATAAATTCGATCCCCAATCTTAACGACGACTCCTCCTAATAGATCCGAATCAATCTGTTTCTGAATGCGCAGTTTCTTATTGGTTAGATCTTCAAAGGTTTCAATCAATTGCTTCTCGTCTTCCGCACGCAAAGGGAACGCAGTGATCACCGTCGCCTCAACGACCCCTTTGTGCTCATCGTTGAGAGCTTGATACGCTTCCACAATTTGACCGATTTGATCAACGCGATGCCGATCCACTAAAAGAAAAAGAAGGTTTTGTACGGGCTCACTTAGATCCGCAAAAACTTGTGCCAATAAAGACTTCTTATCCACTTGATCGATAAATGGATAACTCAACCAATTTCTCAATTCCGAAGAAGAAGCAAACGATTTTTTGACAACTTGAAGCTCCTCTTCAATTTTGTCAGTATTCTCACGTTCCACAGCGATTTCAAATATCGCTTGCGCATATCGCCGAGCGACCACGGATTGGATCATTGTACCCTTCCTACCTGTTCTAAATATCGATCTACAAGCTTCGTTTGCTCCACATCACTTACTTCTTTTTCTAATAATTTACTGGTCAGTTGCACACTAAGTAGCCCGACTTGATCACGCAATTGACTTAAAGCCTTCTCTTTTTCCAATTCGATTTCCCGGGTTGCTTCCTTCACTAACTGATCCGCTCGAATTTTTGCTTGTAAAATAATTTCTTCTGCTTCTTTTTCTTTTTGTCTCTTCGCCCTTGCGATCATCTCTTTGGCCTCTAAACGCGCTTGTTCCAATACTTCTTTTTGTTGTTGAAGTAATGATTCTGCTTCTTTACGACTCTCTTCAGCAGAGGTGATCTGTTGTTGTATATGGTCTTGACGCTTTTTCATCATATTGATAATAGGGCGAGAACCAAATTTACTGACAAGTAAGACCAATAACACAAATGCGCCCAATTGGAAAAGCATCGTTCCAAGTTCAAATTGCATGACCTCTCACTCCTTTTACTCCGTAATTTGGAATTGATATCCAAGAGGAAATAGACGGGGTAATGATTCTCCCCCGCCCACCATTTCTATCACTGGTTATAAAATATTAAGCACTTTCATGATACCAAAGGCTACAGCGATGATCGGAATAACCTCAACTAATGCGACCCCTAGAATGGCTTGTACGAGTAATGTAGCTCTCGCCTCTGGTTGACGCGCAACTCCTTCAATAAAACGACTAATCACCATCGCGTTTCCAAAACCACCCGCAAGAGCTGCGATGGTAATCATAATTGCACCTGCAATGACATTTAATTGTTCCATACTCAGTTGTTCCACAATAAAAACCTCCCTAAAAATCAAAAACTAGATTGATCATAGTCATGCATTAATCATGTGTTGAAATTTTTTGTGATAGATAGATAAAAGCTAAGATCGTAAAAACATAAGCTTGCACAACACCGACAAATAATGAATAGCCAATCCATACCATCAATGGTGCACCCGCAAAGAGCCAATTCATTTGCAATAATACAATCACCAAGACTTCACCTGCGAAAATATTGGCCCAAAGACGCATCCCATGAGTGAGTGGTTTGGCGACTTCATCAATGATATGTAGTGGAAACATCCACCAATATGGCTTAAAGTACTCTCTTAGGTAAAGCTTCGGTGATTTTATAACTCCTAGAAGATGAGCAAAAAGGGTAATAGCAATGGCCAATGAAAAAACTGCATTGATATCTGCAGTGGGGGATTTCCACCACGCATAAGCATTTTGATGATTGCCCTCAGATGTCACCACATTAAACATCAACCCAAGCTCATTTGAAACGACAACATAGACAAAGAGGGTAAATGCAAAGCCATAAAACCGACTGGCTGTCTTTTCGTCCATATTGGTTCGTACAATCCCACTTGTAAAATCAATGATCATTTCAATAAAGTTTTGAAGACCTGTTGGGACCATGGTTAAGTTTCGTGCAGCTAGCAAAGAGAGAGCTAGTACCACCAAAAATGCCACAGTCGTCGCAATCATCACGGGTATATCAAATACAACAGGGATTTCACCAAGTTGAAAACTCAATTTTTCCGTTTTATCCATCCGCTTTCTATTCACCCCTTTCTCATCTAAAGTCTTGCCATTTTACACAAAAAAGAAAAACATTGCCGTAAAAATACCAATCCTCGCCATCAATCAGGATGGATCACATCAAACTATTGATTTATTTTATCAAATAAAAGCCCGATAAAGAAAAAATTCTCTGTCAGCGAAGAAATATGACAAATGGAAGAATACTTAGTTCTCTTCCATCAATTTCTTTAAAGTAAGTGCAGCACTTAGAAAACCGAAAAACAATCCCAAAAAAATCCCGATTACTAGACAGATTGGTTTCGATTGGAATATCTCATCCAAATATCTCCCTAACCAAGCCCCACCAATACTGAGAAAGATAACCTCCATACCCATTGTGCCAATGACGGCCACCATTTGCCAAGGACTTCCGCGGTTTTTATTCACATAGATTCCTCCACATATGTGTAATAATGAAAGGAAGGGAGAATGAGAGAGGCTATGGAGGAGAAAATCTATATTCCCTTGCCTATAGTAACTGTAGCTGCTCACATTTGTCAACGCTTTCTGAACGGCGAATTTGAACAATTCGTCACATTTATATCATCTTTTTGTAAAGAGTATTCCATATTTACCCAATTATTAGTCGCTAATCGGTTCCAAACATGCGATCACCTGCATCCCCCAGACCCGGAACAATAAATTTCTGTTCATTTAATTGTTTATCAATCGCCGCGGTAAAAATATCGACATCAGGATGTTCTTCTCTTAATCGATCAATTCCTTCCTGAGCTGCAATGAGACACATGAATCGGATTCGTTTCACATCCAAATCTTTTAATAACTGAACCGATGTGCATGCTGATCCACCTGTCGCTAGCATCGGATCGATCACGATAATCTCCCTTTGCTCCATATCGACAGGCATCTTGGCATAGTAGTGAACAGGTTGATAGGATTTTTCATCCCGATACAACCCAATATGACCCACTTTTGCAGTGGGGATCAATTTTATCAATCCATTTACCATTCCTAGCCCAGCACGTAGCAATGGTACAAAACCGAGCTTTTTGCCGGAGATCACTCTTCCTTTTGTGGGTGCTACTGGCGTTTGGATATCGATCTCTTCAGTAGGCAACTCTCTAGTCATTTCATACACCATCAAAACGGCAATTTCTTCCACCAATTCGCGAAACTCCTTGGAGGATGTTTCTTGATCACGAATCAATGTAAGCTTATGCTGAATCAGTGGATGATCAAAGACAACGACTTTACTCACATTTCAAACCACCTTGCCGATAAACGTTGACTCTAGATACGATGATCTGTCCTATTTATTATGGACACCATTCAGTTTTTCCTTTAGAAACTTTCATCATCGCTTTTTCACGATGACCACATTTACAAGTTTGACTGGTTGAGAAAACTCTTTGAAAATCTTACTAGTTGCCTTGTTCACCTCTGGGTGAACAAGGAGCCAGTTAGCAAATGCTGTGTTTATTTCCGTCATTCACTGATACATATCCTGTTTGGCTTGAGTTGGCTTATGTAGTTCTAGCCTTAGTGTGATCGTCGGCATTGATTCACCCCCTTTTTTTTTGAAAATTCCGCATAGTGTTTGATGGTTTCACCTGATACATTCCCTGCTGTACTAACGAAGAAAGAGCGTGTCCAAAGACTTGGCAAATTTCTTCTACTAACTGCCTGAATCGCTCTTCCACTCTGTTCACTAACTAAGCAATCCCATGAAAGGATTACCGAGCAACGCCGTCTTTCATCCTACGATTCAAACCGTGGGCTTTCAGACGGCATTTTCTGTAAAGATATCTTGATCCTTACGGTATCGTCGTAAAAGCACCTTGATTCGAGCGTCAAGCTCATCCGGATGAAAAGGCTTGGTCAGATAATCATCTGCAAATTCCAAACCTTCCAGTTTATCTTCTACCGCCGATCGCGCAGAAAGCATTAACAGAGGGAGCTCTTGCTTACTTCTTTTGATTCGTCGACCGACTGAGAAACCGTCCAAGCCCGGTAACATAATATCCAAAATAATCAGATCCACTTGTTCCAGATACGGATCCACCTTTTCACCCGATTTTAACCAAATCACCTCATAACCACGGTCTTTTAATTCACGAACCACCCATTCACCTAGTTCCTGTTCATCTTCGATATATAATAGGCGAATCATACTAGCACTCCTCACGCCCTATTCTTCCAATATTCGTGCCTTTTCTCTTAACCTCAACCATCTTTATCCTGTCTTTTCAATGGGACTCCTGATGATAAAAATCAATTACGGATTTAGCAAGTGATACAATTTTTTTTGGAAGATCTTTGGGAGAAAGAACTTTTATTTTATTCGCAAATCCCAATAGAAATGCGATCGCCTCTTGCTCATGATCAAATCGTAGCGTTGCGGGGATCCATTGATCTCGATTCGCATCCCCCTTTTTAATCATTTTCACAAATTTATCGGTAAACGTGATTCGCTGTATAATCGCGGGATGGATTTCTACGTGTACATCGTATTTCGGCAATTTTTGCACAAACGATACTTTCGATTGTTCCCAGTATGTGGCCAAATTAAAATCAGCGGGTCTTTGAAACGTTTCCTGTTCGACCTTTGCCTGATGGATGCGCGATACCCGATAATTGCGCATCTCCCCATTTCTGGATGCAACGAGATACCATCGATTCCCTTTTAATACGAGCCCATAGGGCTCAACGACTCTTTCTCTCTGTTCGCCGTTTGCTTGTTCATAGATCATGTGCAACTTCTTTCGTTCCCAGATCGCTTGCTGTACCGTTTGAAACGCATGCGTTTTTTCGGGCGATTCTCTCCACGTTTTCGTATCGAGATGAATGCACTCCCATATGGTTTGCGCTTCATCTCGGTAAGCATCTGGGATCACGGCAAGCAGCTTTTGTCGTGTATCCATCGATCCATGTTTAAAACCTAAATCTTTCAATAATTCTCCAGAGGAAGCAATGAATAAAGTTCTCAT
>JANWJM010000012.1 GCA_025449475.1 Thermoactinomycetaceae bacterium | reverse complement strand
GTAGTAGCGCCATTGGTCGGCATTTATCTTGTCATGAAACGCTTATCTTTACTCGCAGATGCTCTTTCTCATCTCTCTTTATCCGGGATCGCTACGGGATTATGGCTGCAAAGTAAATGGCTGATTTTTCAAAACTTCAATCCTCTCTATATAGGAATGGGCTTTTCTATCCTCGGAGCCCTCTTTGTAGAGCGGCTTCGCCGGATATTTCGAGGCTTTCCAGAAATTGCGATTCCGATTGTGATGGCAGGAGGGATCGCAGGTGGAATTGTTTTGATCAGTGCAGCGAATGGATTTAATGTCGATATTGCGGGTTATTTATTTGGGAATATTCTGGCAGTAAGCCATCGAGAGTTAATCCTGACATCCGTTACAAGCTTGGTGGTTGTCTTATTTGTCTTGATCTTTTACAAACCATTGTTTGCTCTCTGTTTCGATGAAGAATATGCTTCAATATCGGGGATTCCACGGAAATGGATCCATCGTTTCTTTATTGTCATGGTCGCACTGGTTATTGCCGTGGCGATTCGTGTGGTGGGAATCTTGCTCGTATCCGCACTGATGACACTTCCCGTTGCGATTAGCTTGCAGATCGCACAAAGTTTTCGACAAGCATTTATAGGATCGATTCTGTTTGCCCAGCTTGCTGTGTTTGCAGGCTTAGTGTTTGCTTATTATCTGGATTTGGCCTCTGGCGGGGTCATTGTACTTGTCTTGATTGTCGTATTACTGCTTGTAATCGCCGGCAAAAGGTTCCCCCATCAACTTCGGAAAATCTTTCATAAGGGGAACTAGGAAAGCATTTACAATTCAGATGGAATCTCTATCAAGTTTTCGCTACAATAGAGATAATCAACCCTTGCTTTATTAGGAGAGATTAGATGGATATCGATCGAGCACTAAACATTCTTAAGGAAAACGGTTACAAATACACAGGAAAAAGAGAAAAAATGGTAAATATCTTTCAGGAACAAGAGCGCTATTTGACAGCGAAAGAGTGTTTCGATTTGATGCAAGTAGAGTATCCAGGCATTAGTTTTGATACTGTTTATCGTAATCTTTCCTTGTTTGAAACATTAGGCATCATTGAGACGACAGAATGGGATGGAGAGCGGAGATATCGTTTCCATTGCAATCGTGATCTTCACCACCATCATTTGATCTGCACAAAATGTGGTCGTACTCAAATGATTAAAGTTTGTCCGATGCATGCCATGTTTGGAAAGCCTGAAAACTTTCAAATCACAGGTCATAAATTTGAAATCTATGGAATCTGTGCCGAATGTGGATAGAGTGGAGTTTTAGGAAATGGATCATTATCAATTTATGCAAATGGCAATTGAAGAAGCCAAAAAAGCAGAGGCAATCCATGAAGTCCCCGTGGGTGCGGTTGTCGTTTATCGCGGCGAGGTGATTGGGACTGGGTACAATCTGCGTGAATCGACCCAAGATCCAACAGCGCACGCCGAAATGATTGCCATTCGGCAAGCTGCTCAGCACCTAGAAGGGTGGCGCTTGGAAGAATGTTCCCTTTATGTGACTTTAGAGCCCTGTCCCATGTGTGCGGGAGCCATTATTCAGTCACGGATCGAGTGCGTCATATATGGAACGGATGACCCAAAGGCGGGTTGTGCAGGCAGTTTGATGAATCTTTTGCAAGATGAACGGTTTAATCATCAGACGGAAGTGATCGCAGGGATTGAACAAACGCACTGTCGTCAGCTGCTGACGAACTTTTTTCAAACACTTCGACAGAGAAAAAAACAGCAAAGCTCGTAAATCGAAATGGATGGATCGACTATCTATGAGTGAGCAGAGAGTCGGATTTGCCGGATCTGTTCCAACTTCTGATGGATCTTATTGATCTAGCCAAAACACAATATTGTCTTCAATAGAATTGAGCGAATATTTTATTAGATTCATGTGTTCTTGCATTGATTTTATCCACATAAAAATTCCTTGACAGAAGGATCGTTTTTATGTAGAATATCATGATGTCAGCACTGCTTGGAGAGGTGTCCGAGTGGCTTAAGGTGACGGTCTCGAAAACCGTTGTGCGGGTATTCCCCGTACCGTGGGTTCAAATCCCACCCTCTCCGCCAAACTTGTATCTGATAAACGTTGTTTATACATTGGCAACCCACCAATTAACGTATTCACGTTGTGAAGCGTTTGCCTTAACCGTCTACACAGATGGAAAGGTGGACGCTTTTTATTGTTTAACCTCACCCAGATGCCGCTTGCAACCCAACGGTTGCTTGAGCCTCTGAGAGGAGGTTACAGTGATCAAGTATGCTCACTGCACGTGCAAGTGCGGCATTTGTGCCGAATCGGATACTTGCTGCAGGAATCACCGGTGACTGAGTGAACAAAGCCGAGCGGTGGATCATATGATCCACCGCTCGGTGTCTTTATCATTGTAAAGCTATCGGATGGGTTGTATTCTCCCTATTTATTCCCACTTAAAGAGACGAGTGGCGATCACGAAGCCAGCCACCAACCATGCGCACAACCACCCAACTTCAGGAAGGAGTTCGGTCAAAGGGGTTCCGACATTCATGATTTCGCGAAATGCAGTGGATAAGTGTGAGATGGGAAGTGCCTGAACAATTGGTTGCAAATAGGTGGGCATATTAGAAATTGGGAAAAATACCCCTCCTAAAAACATCAAGGGAAAGGATAAAAAGCCTGCAATCGGTCCTGCACTTTCGGGTGTTTTTGCTAAGGAAGCGATAATAAAACCGATGCTCATAAAGGTGAGGGTTCCCAGAATAATAAACAATATGACGTAAACGATTGATCCGTTGATACTGACATCAAAGAGAAAGTATCCAATAAGTAAAAGCAGGAGTGCTTGAACTCCATTTAATACGAGACGAGCTGTAATTTGAGAAGCGATAAAATTGGATGCTTTTAGTGTTGTTCCTTGCATCCTGCGTAAAACTCCTCGTTCACGCCATGAAGCAATCTGGCCCGCTACACCGTTCATATTGTTTGACATGATTTGCATGGCAATAATACCAGGCACTAAAAAGTCGAGGTAGGTGAGACGTAATCCAGAAATCTCCTTCGTTTCCGTTTTGATAACAGGTTGGTATTGGGTCATGTTTTTGCTCACAGCATCAATATTTCCTTCAATGATTGTGAGCGCTGTACGTGTCTGGGCTGCGTTTTTATTGTTGTAATAAAGGTCGATCGATGCAGGAAGTTGTTTCTGTTGTACCTGCTGTGAAAAGTTTTTGGGAAAGACTACCACTAGATCGACTTTTCCGTTCTTGAGTTTTTCGTTCGCTGTTTCGACTTGCCGGTCGTAAGAGATTTGGAAATAGTCTTGCTGTTGGAAGGTTTGTGTAATCTGTTTGCTGATTGAACGTTGATCGAGGTCGACAATGCTCATTGTATAAGTGACGGGTCGATCATTTTCAAATAAAAGTCCAAAGATAAACATAAAAAAGAAAGGGAACAACATAATCCAGAACAAGGCTTGTCGGTTGCGGAGAAACAGGCGCAATTGTGCTAAGGTAAGCTGGTAATAGGCTTTCATTCTTCGCGCAACCCCCTTCCTGTCATATGTAAAAAGACATCTTCCAATGTTGCGGTTCGTGTTTGAAGAGCTGAAAAAGAGATGGATTGATCCGATGTGAATTGCAGAAAGTCGATCAGTGTCTCTTGCAATTGATTGGTGTAAAGAGTGACAAATTGTTGATTGATTACCACTTTCTTCACCCCTCGAAGCCCTTCGAATGTATGTTCGGTATATGTTTGGGTGGTTTTAAATTCAACGGCACTTTCCGCATTGATCGATTGAATTAAGTTTTTGGGTGAATCCAGGGCAATCAGTTTGCCGCGATCCATGATTCCGATTCGATCCGATAGCACATAGGCTTCATCCATATAGTGCGTCGATAACAAGACTGTTTTTCCCTTATTTTTTAGATTTAAGACAATCTCCCAGAGTGTACGTCTTGCTTGCGGATCTAGACCTGTAGTGGGTTCATCTAAAAAAATCACTTCCGGATCATGAACCATTGCCAATGCAATGGCTAATCGCTGTTTTTGTCCGCCAGACAACTCTTTTACCAAGCTATTTTGTTTTTCGGTCAGTAACATCTCTTCCATAAGTGGTTGAATCGGGACATGTGAAGGATAGAAACTGGCGTACATTTCGAGCGTCTCCTTCACTTTTAATAAATCAAATAGCGATGTCGATTGCAGTTGAATGCCGATCGCTTTTTTGATGTGCTCCGTCTCTTTTAGGACATCATATCCCGCAACTAGAGCAGTCCCTTCGTCAGGTTTTCGCAGACCTACGAGCATCTCGATTGTCGTTGTTTTTCCTGCTCCGTTAGGTCCCAACAACCCGAATATCTCACCGCGTTGCACCTCGAAACTTACCCCGTTTACAGCGTAAAAGCCGTCATATCGTTTTTTTAGCTGTTTGACCTGTATAATTGCTTCTGATGCTTCCATTGATATCTCCTCTCAAGGTAAATGGCATCGTTTTTATTTTTCCCATCCTGTCTGTTTGCTTATGAGTGAGTGTGAATCATGGCTGTACATAAAAATGTCGATTTTCTTCTTTTCCATACTACCATATTCCACCGATTTTCTTACAAATCTTTGTGGCAGCAAGGCGAAAAGCAGACTTGGCTATGTTGGAGCTCAACAGAGGTTGTTTTTCTTGAGAGGTCATCCTTTTACGCTTTTGCAAAATACCTTAAGTGATTTTGGGACGGATAAGTTGATTCACGCGTGTGACAACTACTTCATAATGTTTTTGGTTTTGAACCATCATTTTGCTTACGGGGTGATGGGCTCCATATCGATCGATCACTTCTTTCACTCTCTCTTGAAAGCTGATTTTTTCACCGGTTGGAGAGGTATGGATGTCACAATAAGTGACCAAATCGATCAAGAGACGGTCGTGTTCATCCAGCAAAGGAAGGTGTGCTTGATAAATCGATAATCGCTTTTGGTTCTTCTCCATTTGTGCGATTTCATAGGCACAGGAATGAAAGAGAATCGCTGAGACAACAGGTTTCACAAATCCTTTCTTGGAAGCAAAAATTGCTCCATCCAGAGGATGAAAGCCGTATTGATTTAACTTGGGGCTATATCCAATATCATGCAAATAACAGGCTTGTATCACGTGTGGTTTCCAATTATCCGGAATCTGTAGCGATGGAAGTAGATCTTCCATCAAGCGAACCACTCCCAATATATGCTGGTATCGGTTGGATTTCGGGGAGAGATATTGGGCTAATTTGGAAGCATCCATGGATGCCTTTGTAACTGTTGCTGAATGGAAAAGTTTCATTTTTCCTCACTTCTTTCATATTTGATTAGATT
>JANWJM010000011.1 GCA_025449475.1 Thermoactinomycetaceae bacterium | reverse complement strand
CTTTTTGGCATAGAGAACTTTTCCGTTTTGATCAACAATCCGGAACTCTCCACTGTTTAGCAAATTGCCACTGTCAACCAATCCTTTGGCATTTAAACCTGCATTCACTTCAATGGTCGTTCCAGTTACTTTCACATTTGCATCCAACAATGCTTTTGCATTTACATTGGGACTTGCAGAAACAGAAGCAGGTAAAGCAAGTACTGCTGCTGCAGTTAAGGAAGAAGCAACTTTTAACCACTTGTTCATTCATGAACTCTCCTTTTCCTTAATTATTAATATTGGGAATTGACTACATTCCATAATACGAGCTCTTTTATATTTTTTGTGTCTTCTGGAATTAATTTTTTTAGATTTTTTTTATTGCTTTTTCTAGTAGGAATTGTCATTTCATCAATAAATGGTATATTTGCAAATACAAAATAATTTTTAGGTAGAAATATACTAATATTATTTATTGCTAATTTTTTTTTGGGGATTATAATTTTTGATGTAACAAAAAAAGATGCAATGAAAGATTGCATCCTCAACGTTTGATTGGAGTCAATACTCCTTTCTACTATTACTTCTTGGGAGTTGATCACATGATTATTTGGTCGGGTTGGGGTATCATCGTATTTCCTATCCTAATCGTATGCATTGGTGGAACCATCTTTATTTGGTCGGATCTACTCGGTCTCAATGAAAACGTCCCGTTTATTGCAAATCTATGGTATCTTTTAGCCTTTTCGCTTGCGGGTAGTTTGTCTTGGCTCATTGGGAAAAGAATAAACCAACCATCGAAACATCACGTCGGTCTTCATAGGCATACTGGTCAAGATGTTCGGGTCAAACCAAGACACACATTCTTTTATATTCGTTTAGAATATTGGGGAATCATCTTGCCGATCATTGGAATCATTACTTATCTTGCTTTCTCAATCAATGCGTAAAGCCTCTGATGATGAATCTTCAAAAAAGCCCTGTCAGAGGGCTTTTTTCTTTATATCACTTTCAGTGGTTATTTCGCGGTTTTAACCGAATAATTCGGTCATCTTCCTTTTTCAGTGTTCCACGACCATCGCGATTGTTTGTCATCAAATAGAGAGAGCCATCCGGTCCTTGATACACATTGCGAATGCGACCAAATTCTTCAGCCCACCATTCTTCGACAGACTCCACTTGATCATATGCAGCTCCTTTTAGGCGAATTTTCAACAGGCGCTCCCCGCGCAATGTTGCCACTAGCAAGTGATGTTTCCAAGGTCCTGAATGGACAAAGGTCATCCCAGAAGGAGCCCAGGTCTGATACCCACTATGCAATAGAGGAGTTTGCAAATTGGGGGCTGACTGACTGCCTTGGATCAAGGGCCAGCCATAATTCTGACCGGGTTTGATCAGATTGATCTCATCGTGTGCCGATTGACCATGCTCGGAACTGTAGAGTTGTTGGGTAACCGGATGCCAAGCCAAGCCCTGTGGATTGCGGTGTCCGAAGCTATAAACGGGAGAGTTGGGAAAAGGGTTGTCTTTCGGGATGGAACCATCGAGATGAATGCGCAAAATTTTTCCACCCAAACTTTTGCGATCTTGCGCCAAAGGAGGATCATACCGATCACCAGTCGTAATATAGAGCATACGGTCAGGACCGATCTTGATTCTTCCCCCGTTATGATTGCTTGCACCTGGAAGCTGATCGATTAACACTCGATCAATTTTGGCCTGGTTTTGATCCTCTATCAAGCGCAAGACACGATTTTTCCGTTCTCCCTTCTCTTCATACGTTTGATAGACATATAGATAATGATTCTTGGCGAAGTCTGGATCAAGCGCGAGCCCCAACAGACCCCCTTCACCTTCACTGATAAAGGGTTTTTCAAACGAGATGACTGGCTTTTCCACGAGCTGACCCTGTTGAATCACACGAACCTTCCCTGATCGCTCGGTAAAAAAGATCCTGCCATCGGGTGCAAAATCCATCTCCCATGGTACATCTAACCCTGTTGCTAAGTTCTCTAATTGATAGGGAAGCGATTCCTCATCTTCTGGTAGATTCTTCACTTGCTCAGTCTGCGATGTACATGCAACCATCATAATAAACATGGTAAGAATGATAACCAACCCGTTCACTCTTGGCATTATCTTGACCTCCCTTATAAAGGATCTCGTTTGATTTTTTTACTCATGAATCCCCCATTCGCCCATTTTTTTCTGTTGTAGTGAATATTGTAGCAGGATAAAGAGAATCCCCAATACTGTAAAACTGGCAAAAAACCAATAGACGGAAGTAATCGGAAAGTAATCCAATAAGATCCCACCAAAAAAAATAAAGAACCAGTTTCCGCCCGATTGCATCGCGGTATAAATCGCAACTGCTGTATTCTGTACAGAAGGTGGTGCGAATTGCTGAGCAACTTGTAAGGATGCTGGTATAAACAGTCCAATTGAAAAGCCCTGTAAAACGGTAATCCAAGGGATCCATGAAACGGGAGGGGCGAACGCATATGCAAAGTACTGCACAGCGGATAATGCGGCTGAAGCCAGCAAAACAAAGCGCTGACCATATTTATTAATCCAGCTTGCTGCAACTCGCATAAAAGGCGCTTCACTCCCAGCTCCAATCAAAAAGCAAACGCCCACCCCCGCAAGTGTTCCTCCAATCGTTTGATAAAAGATGCCAAAGAAATTATTGTTGGAGAGCATGGGACCCAATACACAAAAAGTGGCTAATAATAAGATCAGATAGGGCGGGAGTCGCATCAGCACACCTATATCTTTCCGTAAATTTGATTGCTGAACAGGGGGAAGCGAGACTTTAGGCAGTTTGAAGGCAAAGAAAGCAACGATCACCAACGCTCCAGCAAATAGATAAAAGAAATAGTGCAGCGACCATTTTTCACCCACTTTTCCCATTAACCAGGCCGCTAGAGCAAAGCTGATAGCCCCCCACATACGATAATTTCCATAACTCTTCCCCACTTTTTGTGTGTAATTCATAACAAAATTATCAAATATCGGTCCAATCGCGCTCTGGAAGAGGGAAAACAAGACAAAAAGAGTTAACATGATCGAAAACTGGCTCACTTCAGGCATCCAAATCAAGATGCCCGCGCTAATCAGTGCTGTGAAGACTAGAATGATACGTGGTCGTTGAAAGTAATCAGCAATCACCCCCCACATGGGTTGAAAAACAATAAGCAGTAATGGGGTGATTGACATAATGATGCCCATTTCCAAACCGGAAAACTGCTTTTCTTTTAAGAAAATGCCGATCATTGGAAAAAAGGCACCATATCCAAAAAAGATAAAAAAGAAGATTGAGCTAATCACAAATAAGTATCTTTTCGTGGTCATGCTACATTGATCATCCTCACTTTTTTTATGTACTTCAACAACTTATCCACAGGATCGCTAGATTTTTCTCCTGCTTGGCAAACGTTAATACCTCTTCCTATTCAAACATACTTCTCACCCCTGACGATTCGTTTATTATTCATTTCCCTTTCATCCATCTGTTCTCTACATCTACATGCAATTGACTTTACGAATTTTTGATTTATGCTATTTTTGAAGCTCATCGCCTTTGAATCGCTATGCGATTGGAGCGGGTGCTAGCATATTGCATAAGATCATCCAGCATAGTAAAATCAAAGCTGTGTTTTCGACTGGAAAGGGGTGGAAGTGGATTGAATAAAAAGGATCAAGAGTGGATTAAAGAACAACAAAGAGTCGATCATGTCATCATGAAAGTGAAACAAAAAAAAGAAGAACTCCGTGCCGCAAGTGGTGAGGTTCAAAAAGAGATTATCGAGATACGTCGCCATTTTTGGGACGATGTCACGGTCAACCTCGAGGATCGAACGGAAGCAATGGAGACAGCCACTGCTCTGCGACAGCAGGCGGAAGTTCTCTCAGAGCGAGAGCGAAGGGTGCAACATGCTAGTCAACAAGTGGAATTACTAAACAAACTGGAATACTCCCCCTATTTTGGTCGAATCGACTTTCAGGAGGAAGGATCGTCGGAACAAGAACAAATCTATCTCGGTTTGGGCTCATTTTACGATGAAGAGCAAGACGAGTTTCTCATCTATGACTGGCGCGCACCCATCTCCAGCTTATATTATGATGCCTCTCCTGGACCCGCTACTTACGAAACACCGGCTGGCACGATCAACGGAACTCTCCAACGAAAGCGCCAATTTGTGATCAAAAATGGAAAAATTGAGAGTCTCTTTGATACGGGTGTCACCATTGGAGACAAGTTGCTGCAGGAGATCCTCGGAAAGCAAAGCGATGCTCAGATGAAGAGTATCGTCGCTACAATTCAACGGGAACAAAACCAGATTATCCGGAATCACCATAGCAACGTCATTATTGTACAAGGTGTAGCGGGGAGCGGAAAAACGTCGGCAGCCCTGCAGCGGGTTGCATATTTACTGTATCGCCATCGTGGTCACTTACGCCCTAACCAAATGATTCTCTTCTCTCCCAATCCAATGTTTAATAGCTATATCTCGACGGTTTTACCAGAACTTGGGGAAGAGAATATCCTACAGACCACCTTTCAAGAGTATCTCGAACAAAAACTTGGGAAAGCGTTTCGCTTGGAAGATCCCTATGATCAAATGGAATGCATACTGGGAACGAGTACGGAAGACAACCTTATAAGAAGAAAGGGAATTCGCTATAAAGCCTCGCAATCGTATTTGGACTTATTGGAAACGTATCTTGAACGATTAACGGAAAAAGGCATGATGTTTCAAGACATCTGTTTTCGTGGCAAGACCTATCTCTCTGCACAAGCGATTGAAACGTATTTCTATGGATTAACAGAGATCGCTAAGATCCCCACTCGTTTAGAACACACCAAAACATGGATCCTGAACAAGATCGCAAAATGGGAGCAAGAAGAACAACACAAACCCTGGGTCGAGGAAGAGATCAACTATCTGGATAAAGAGACGTACAACTCTGTCTATCGAAAATGGCAGAAGAGAAGCAGAGATCCCAAAGCGTCCTTATATGACTATCAGGAAGCATTAGCGAAATATATCGTCCGCCAACATTTTGCACCGCTCAAAAAAGGAGTCAAACAATTGGCATTTGTTGATTTTCAAGCCATTTACCAGCAACTTTTCCATTCTCAGCATGAGCAGAGTACATGGGGTTCTGCGATCGCACTTCCTAAAGAATGGGAAGAGATTTGTCGCCAGACCTACGCAAAGATCGAAAAAGGAGAACTGTATTATGAGGATGCCACTCCTTATTTGTATCTTCAAGAACGATTGAAAGGATTTGAGACCAACCACACCATTCGTCATCTCTTGATTGATGAAGCACAAGATTACTCCCCGTTTCAATTTGCGGTTCTCCGTCGACTTTTTCCAAGAAGTAAGATCACCATACTGGGAGATTTCAGTCAAGCGATCTTCCCGCACGCGGAAGGAATCAAGGATCCGTTTGCTTCCTTATCTACTCTTTTTCAAAGTAAAGAAATCAAGCGTTACGATCTGCTAAAGAGCTATCGTTCCACAAAAGAGATTATCGAATTCGCTCGCCAAATTGTAAAAGAAGAAGCGAAGATAATTCCCTTTGAGCGACACGGTGCAAAACCGATCCTAACCATCCGAAGAAAAGAACAGGATCGAATCCGTGAAATCGTCAACCGAATCGACATACTCCAAAAAACAGGAAGAGAGACGATCGCGATTCTCTGCAAAACGGAACAGGAATCGAATGATCTGTATCAAACGATTACTCAATCATACGGGATCAAAGCCACCAAGCTCCATAAATATTCGACTTCTTTCCAAAAAGGAGTAGTCATCCTTCCATCCTACCTTGCTAAAGGCATTGAATTTGACTCGGTCATGATCGCAGATGCTTCCCAATATCAAGACGAATGGGAACGAAAACTTTTTTATACGGCTTGCACACGAGCGATGCATGAATTATATCTCTATGCAAAAGATCATTCGAATCCCTTTCTCTGTGACATTTCAACGACCAGTTATATCATGCAATCGTAGTTGAAAAACACCCTTTTCCATCGTGGGGAAAGGGTGTATTTCGCTTTCTTCCATCCTAATCTCGTTATGACCTCACTCGACGCCGCCAGTAAAAGATCATGCCACCGCCCATCATGAGTAACATTCCTACAATCAGACTGGCACCATAACGTGTTGCGGTTTGAGGGAGTCTGCCCCCGAGTTCATTGTTAGAAGATTCGGCTGGTGTGATCACTTCTTGTACAACTTCCTCTTCATCCGATTGGATTTCATCATCCTTGTTTTCATCTTCTTCTCCCGTAAGAGAACTGGTTTGATCACGAATGACGATCGTTTCCTCAAGTTCAATATCAATCGATCGATTGTCTTTGTCTTTTCCTTTGAATGCTGCAAATACAGTTGCTTTATTCTCGGTAATCTCCTTGGTGTCAAAAGTCTCCGTAATGCTTTCTTCTTGCGAAGTCCGTTTTCGCTCGTCTTGATCAGAATTCTCTTCATCGTATGGGAAGACCAGTGTCCATTCACCTTTGGGTTCTTCTGCATTTTCGAGAGAGGCTGTGATCTTATTCTTGTCCTCTTCGAGGATCTCGGATGCAATCACAATTCCCGCATCTTCATTCACGGCAGGCGGATCATCCTCTTTGATTTTCACATCTTCCTCTTTCGTCACGTTGATTTTCCCTTTTTTATCTTTTCCTTTGAAGGTTGCAATCACCTTTACGCTTTCTTTATCAATCTTGTCAATCTCAAACCTTTTCGTTATAGAGTCTTGTTTGTTTTCAAACGTTTCCTTGACTTCTCCTTCTTCCCCTGCATTAAAGACCAGTGTCCAATCACCCTTGGGCTGATCGACTTCTTCCAACTTGGCGGTAATCTCTACCTGGTTTTCATCATTTAAGATTTTGGGGGTTATCGCAATTTTTGCGTCTTTGTTGACGGCTTCATCTTTTTTATCGTCTTTCTTATCGTCTTTTTTGTCCTCTTTCTTATCATCTTTGTTGTTGTCATCCTTGCCACCGTTATTTTTACCTGAGTCATTGTTGCCATCATTGCTTGTGCCGCCACCATTGTTGTTGCCACCATTTGTGTTTTGCAAATTTAGGCTCTTGACCGCATCCGCTTCATAAATGTTCATAACCCTATAGAGATCAGATGGTTGTGACAACGAACTTTTTACATTTACATCATAAGCCTTTAATTTAATATCGACGGTGATCCGTTTATTGGGATCGATCTTATTTCTCTTAATGGTATATGAGATGGATTCACCATTGAATGTAATCTTGCCGCTGTTATCAACATTTTTGTTATCTTGTTTCACCGTAATCTTCCACTGGGAACCATGCACCTTCGCGGATTTCGTCGGTTTTGGGTAATACTTGGGTGGAGAAATAGTGAGTTTGATATCGCCATTCGCTGCGAATGAATGACTCATTGTCAGATTTCCTGTTGTATGATAGTACACATCCAACGTACTTGAGGCTAAGAAGAATTTGGATTCACCAAAGATCTTTCCAACGAAGCGAGTGTTGACCTTCTTTCCTTTTTTTACAGGGTTCGTCTCACCTGAATAATGGATTTTCGCTGGAAGCAAATTGGCAGACGGTTTCAGGATTACTTGACTTGTGTGGTAGGAGACACCTGATGTAAGAGGGGTATAGCTCGTTGGGCTGCTAAATGTTTGATAACTTAGGCTCCCTGTTGCAAGCTTTTCTTTGCCCTCTTTTAAGACCTTATAGCTAATTTTTTTATTGGCAAAGTCAAATTGTGGTTCGATTGCGTAATCCCATTTCCCATTTTTCTGGCTTTGTCGATGTGGCTGCTTCTGTTTAATGGTGTATTTTTTGATTTTGTTTGCAACTTTCATGTTGCGACTGTGATAAAAAGCTATCCGATAGGTGACAAAGGGTTCAACTTTATTAAATTTCTTGGTTTGGTTGGGTTTTATACCGGAAATCGTTGAAACATCTTCCCATTTCCCGTTGGACGTTTTCTTCTGTAATTTTGCATTTATTTTTTCTTCAAGATTGTTTTTACGGCTGACTTCCACGATTTTCAGTTCGATCGGGGTTCCAGTTGATCGCCATTCTTTGGAGTATGCGTATTTTTTCTTCTCCGTCCCAAAAGCATCGGTTTCACCTGTAATATTACAATCTTTGCTCGTGCTTGTACATTCTTGTGCAAACGCTATATCCGGTCCTAGTAACGACAGTGGAAAAGCCAATATAAACGCTAACACCAGACTAAGCAAAACATGACTGACCTTTTGCATCGCCCTTTTACCTCCTTTTTAAATTTCTGTTCCAAATGTTCAATTTATCCCACAACAAAAATCATCTTCTCCACTCAATCAATTGCTATTTTTTATAAATAGTAACCATCATTTAACAAAAGAGTCCAATGATTATATTTTATTATAACAAAAAATTATACTCTTAAAAGATATAATTTAAAATCTCCTTATGAGAAAACTTGCATCTTTTTTAGGAGATGCGTACAATAAATAACAATCCCATCATTTCATACAATAGCGATGAGGAGAGACACGCCGCTTGGATGGTTGTGATCCAGAGACATATGCCTGAGGCTGAAAGCATATGCACAATCCCAAGTTGGATACCACTCTCTTATGCTGCTAGCTGGGAACCTTGGTGCGAAAAGCTAGCCGGGTGCGTACGTTATACGCGTAATAAGGATGAAATGCGAAATGTTCGCGTTTTATTGAAGGTGGGTGGAACCACGGGAATCACGCTCTCGTCCCTCGTTATGGAGTGACAAGAGCTTTTTTATTTTTATAGAAGAAAGGTGAGTCGACATGGACAAAATGATCTCCATCCGTTTGAAAGATGGTTCAGTGAGAGAAATCCCCCAAGGCAGGACGTCTGAAGACCTGGCGAAATCGATTTCTCGCCGTCTCGCGAAAAATGCAGTTGCTGCAACGGTAAACGGACAAGTGGTCGATCTTTTTCGTGAAGTTGAACAGGAAAGTGAGGTGGAGATTCTGACCCTTGCGGATCGCGATGGTATCGATGTGATGCGGCATACTGCCGCGCATGTCATGGCTCAAGCGGTCGCACGACTCTATCCTGAAGCGAAGTTTGCGATTGGACCTGTGATTGAAAATGGATTCTACTATGACTTTGCCGATCATGATTTTGAACCGGAAGATTTGCCCAAAATCGAGGCAGAAATGAAGCGAATTATCAAAGAAAATCTGCCATTGGAACGGAAAGTTCTATCACGGGAAGAGGCGATTCGCTTCTTTCAAGAACGGGAGGATCGCTTCAAAGTGGAAATTATTGAGGATCTGCCCGAAGATGAAACCATTACCATCTACCAGCAAGGGGAATTTGTTGACCTCTGCCGAGGACCCCATTTGCCTTCAACTGGTAAGGTGAAAGTTTTTAAATTGATGTCGATTTCGGGGGCATACTGGCGTGGAGATTCTGATCGAGAAATGCTAACGCGCATTTATGCGGTTGCGTTTGCCAATCAAGAAGAGTTAGAAGATCATCTTCGCCTGATCGAAGAAGCCAAACAGCGCGATCACCGTAAGCTGGGAAAGGAGCTGGAGATTTTTACTCTCTCCAAAGAGGTGGGGCAAGGTCTGCCGATTTGGTTGCCGAAAGGGGCAAAGATTCGGCGCATCATCGAGCGCTATATTGTCGACTTGGAAGAAAAACTTGGCTACCAACATGTCTACACGCCTCATCTGGCCAATGTGGACCTTTATAAGATTTCAGGACATTGGGATCATTATCATGAGGATATGTATCCACCGATGAAGATCGATCAAGAGGAGTTAGTCTTACGTCCGATGAACTGTCCGCATCATATGATTATCTATAAATCTGCGATGCGCAGTTATCGGGATTTGCCTCTTCGTGTCGCCGAATTGGGAACAATGCATCGTTATGAGATGTCCGGTGCACTAGCCGGTTTACAGCGGGTACGAGTGATGACCTTGAATGATGCTCATCTCTTTTGCCGACCCGATCAGATTAAAGAAGAGTTTAAACGCGTTGTTCGTCTTATTGAACAAGTCTATCGCGATTTCGGGATTACTGATTATTATCATCGTCTCTCTTATCGCGATCCCGAGGACAAAAAGAAATATATTCAAAATGAGCAAATGTGGGAGATGGCGCAAGGGATGCTAAAAGAGACGATGGATGAGCTCGGGCTTCACTATGAAGAGGCCATCGGTGAAGCAGCTTTCTATGGACCCAAACTGGATGTACAAGTGAAGACAGCTTTAGGGAAAGATGAAACCCTCTCCACCGTACAACTCGATTTCCAATTGCCCGAACGCTTTGATCTGGAGTATGTCGGAGAAGATGGGCAAAAACATCGTCCGGTTGTTATTCACCGCGGGGTTGTCAGCACGATGGAGCGGTTTGTCGCTTTCTTAATTGAACAATACAAAGGGGCTTTTCCAGCATGGCTCGCCCCCACTCAAGCCCGAATCCTCACTGTTAGCCAAGCATTTGATGATTACGCGAACGAAGTGACAGACTATCTCCAACAAGCAGGCATTCGTGCGGAATGGGATCAAAGCAATGAAAAACTGGGCTACAAGATCCGCAAATCGCAAATGGAAAAAATCCCCTACACCCTTGTGATCGGGGAAAAAGAACAAGCGGCTCGCACGGTAAGTGTCCGCCGCTATGGCACAGGCGACCTAGGAGAAATGTCCTTGGAAGCCTTTATCAAGAAACTACAGACAGAAATCGATCAAAAAGAACGACTTGGCTCCTAAAAAATTGGAGTGAATGGCCAATATGTGCCGTTCACTCCGTTTTGATTCATCAATCATCACTGATTGGGTTTCACTGCTACAATTTGAATTCGCTTATAATCCACAACCCAACTTCCATTTTTCCATAATTCCGACTTGATCTTATCTCCTAT
>JANWJM010000010.1 GCA_025449475.1 Thermoactinomycetaceae bacterium | reverse complement strand
TTACAACAATTAACATGATTGCATTCAGAGGTTGAATTTCTAGCCCCAAACGAATCACTTTTCCTCCAACTTCAAACCAAGGGATTGACCAGCTGTAACGCATATTCTCAAAATTACTTACAAAGAGATACACGGATAAATGAAATGATAGGTAGGCAAAGATGATCCCAATAAATGCCGATAATTCTTTTGTCCATTTGCTTCTACCCGCAATCAAGATGATAAATGATAGCAGAGGAAACAAGGGAATCATCCAAGCAAATTCATTAATTATCATAAAATGACCATCCTTCATTCAAACTTTATTCTTTTAATGTGTCAAATTGATCGGCTTCAGCAGTTCCTTTTTTTCGATATAACGCGATTAGGATCGCAATTCCTACAGCTGCCTCTGCTGCTGCAACCGTAATGGAAAACAACGTAAAGATATGACCCGCTATATTGGCATTGAGCCCATACTTCGAAAAAGCAACCAAGTTGATATTTACGGCATTCAGCATGAGTTCGATGGAGAAAAGAACAAGGACGGCATTCCGCTTGATGATGACACCATACAAACCAATACAAAAGAGAATGGCGGCGAGTGCTAAATAAGAAGTGAGATTCATTCCTCTTTCTCCTCCCTTTTTGCTAGGAGAATCGCTCCAATCAATGCTACAAGCAGTAATACGGAAGTTAATTCAAAGGGAATCACATAATCGGTGAAAATCATCTCCCCTAATTTTGCAACATGTTTTTCCTTTAACTGGGAATTTGTTTCCGTGTCGATGGGTACCTGATAGATTGTCAAAATAATAATTCCAAACAAGAGTACCACCATTAACAAAGCGAATAATTCATGGAGCGGTCGCTTTGATTCCCTCGATTCTTCACGATGCTTTGTTAACATGATGCCAAAGATCATAAGAACTGTAACTGCACCTGTGTAGATCAATATTTGTACCACACTGAGAAATTCAGCATCCAATAAAAAGTAGATCCCTGCAATACTTAAGAATGTAAAGGCCAAGGATAAGGCCATATGCATCACTTTTGTCAGATTGATCATGAACACTGCGCCACCAATCGCAAAAATCGACAAGATGAAAAAGGCGATAAACTCTGCTGTCATCCTTTTTTCGCCCCCGTACGTTTTTTCGGTAACGGATGTCTTGTGTTCTCTTGGCGTACATTGGTATTGTTTTCTTCTAACCATTGACGATCTTTGTATAAATTGTCGCGGCTGTATGTCGCCAACTCAAAATTATTTGTCATGACCACCGCTTCGGTCGGACAAACCTCCGTGCAAAGATCACATAAAATGCAAATCTCAAAATTGATATCAAATGTATCAATCACTTTTCCCTTTTGATCGGGATCCGGATTTTTTTTGCCAGTCAGAGATATACAATCGGTTGGACAAATGCGCACACATTGATTGCAGACAATACATTTTTCGGGATCAAAGTACTGAATCCCGCGAAATCTCTCTGGCATTTTTAGCGGTTCATCCGGATAACGATAAGTGACTTTCGGTTTCGTCATATTCTTTAAAGTCACGCTTAACCCTTTGACCAGTCCAAACATGGCACAACTCCCTCCTCCTAATAATAAGCTTGAATGATGGGTAGTTCTTTGAGGATTACCGACAAGAAGACATTGGCAATCGCAAGTGGAACAAGTACTTTCCATGCAAACGGCATCAATTGGTCAGCACGTAAGCGTGGAAATGTTGCACGCAACCAAAAGAGAAAAAAGACGATCAAAGAAAATTTCAGTAAAAACCAAATGATGGGAGGAATAAAGGTGAGTCCAAATGGTGCATGCCATCCCCCGAGAAATAAAATGGTTGTCAGAGAGGCCATAGCAAACACATAGACATACTCTGTCAGCATAAAAAAGGCAAATCGGAAGCCGGTATACTCAACATGGTAACCTGCAACAATCTCTGATTCTGCTTCGGGTAAATCAAATGGAGTACGATTCAATTCAGCGAGTGAAGCAATCAGAAACACAATAAATCCTAAAAATTGCGGGAAGATAAACCAAACATTCTTCTGAGCATTCACAATCTCGGTAAGATTGAGCGTCTGCGTGCTTAATATGACACCCACCACAGAGAGTATCAAGGGGACTTCATAACTGATCATCTGCGCCGTTGAGCGAATTCCGCCCAAAAGGGAATATTTGTTATTGGATGACCAACCACCGATTAACATCCCAAGTATGGTGATGCTGGAAACCGCCAAATAATAGAGAAGACCTACGCCCAAATCCGCAAATTTGATCTGATCTGTAAAAGGAATAACGGCCAGAACTACAAATGATGGCACAAATGCGACGATCGGAGCAAGTTGAAAGAGAAACTTATCCGCTTTTTGAGGGATAATATCCTCTTTCATCCATAACTTCATCACATCCGCAACGGTTTGCAATAGTCCGAAAGGCCCAACTTGATTGGGACCCACGCGACTTTGCATCCAGCCAATAATCTTCCGTTCAAAATAGATGGCATATGTGACAAACCCCAATACAAGCAACAACAAAACAACGGGACCAATAACAATTAGTGGATTCATCATCCATCCACCTCACCAAGTACAATATCGATACCGCCTAAAATGACGACGAGATTGGAAATATTTTCACCCTTTAAGAGAGTAGGGAGAATTTGCAAATTATAAAAGGAAGGTCGTCGAAATTTCAAGCGCCATGGTTTATCTTTTCCTTTGCTTACAATATGACAACCCAATTCTCCTCGTGGTGATTCAATTCCTGCATAAATTTCGCCCTCAGGTACACGGAGAACGCGTGGAACTTTCCCCATGATGGGTCCTTTTTCAGGAAACTGTTCAATGGCCTGATCAACAATCTTTAAAGACTCAACAATTTCTTGCATACGGCAGATATATTTTTCATACAAATCGCCTGTTTTTCCGGTAGGTATATCAAATTCAAAGCGATCATAGATCGAATAGGGCTGATCTTTGCGTAAATCCCATTTCACACCTGTCACTCTCAGATTGGCTCCAGAGAGCGAATACTGAATGGCACGCTCTTGATCATATCGACCTACTCCTTTTGTTCGTTGAACAAAGATCTCGTTCCCTGTAATGAGTCGATGATACTCTTTCATCTTTTTTCGCATATAGGCAACGAAATCCTTCACCTTTCTGAGCCAGCCTTCAGGCGCATCCCATTTTACTCCACCTACTCGCATATAGTTAAAGGTAATGCGAGCACCACAAAGCTCATTCAATAAATCCAAAATTTGTTCACGATCTCGAAAAGCAAAGAGAAATGGGCTCATTGCGCCGACATCCAAAAGAAATGTCCCCATCCAAACAAGGTGACTTGCGATCCGGTTTAACTCCATGGTAATTACACGCAAATATTCCGCCCTTTCTGGGATTTCCAATTCCATCATCGATTCCACTGCATGGACAAGCGCATAGTTATTGGTCATGGCAGATAGATAATCCAATCGATCCGTATACGGAATGATCTGGGTATAATTTAAATCCTCCGCCAATTTCTCGGTTCCCCGATGCAAATACCCGATTACTGGTGTGGCCTCTTTGATCACTTCTCCATCAAGAGTAACAAGTAAGCGTAGAACACCGTGTGTACTGGGATGTTGTGGTCCAACATTCAAGATCATTTCTTCTGTTCTAAGCACTTGCTACACCTCCTTGTCCAAGGGTTCATAATCTTTTCGTAATGGATGACCTTCCCAATCATCAGGCATAAAAATTCGCGTTAAATTGGGATGGCCTTCGAAATGGAACCCTAGCAAATCATACATCTCCCTTTCGTTCCAGTTCGCCGCCGGATAGAGAGAAGTGAGCGAAGGAAAGGTGGGTTGTTCACGATCTGCTTTCACCCGAATCGCAATCCGCTCTTTCCGGATAAAAGAATAAAGATGACAAACCACTTCCATATGGGTTTGATAATCAACGCCTGAATAATTTTGTATATAGACAAAATGAAGTCCTGTCTTGAGAAAAGACGCCACTTCAAACCAATGCTCATTCTTGACCACAAGAGTTGGAATGTGTTCTCCGGCTCGGTTGATATAGGATTCCTCCAGTGCATCTTCATGGACTTTTTTCGTGATCATTTGCACATAATTGTCCAAGATGGACTGCTTGGGAGACGGCGGAAGGGGTTTCTCTTCTTTTTTCGCTCTGGGTCTTCTGGCTACCGGTCTCGCTTTTTTTATGGGCGACGTCTTGGAACCGCTTTCAGCAGAAGATTGATCTTTTCTTTCTTCCGTCATTTCATATTCACCCTTTTCCCTGTCTTCGCTTCATAACGAATCTTTTCTTGCAGTTTATGAATACCATAAATTAGCGCAGCAGGATTGGGAGGACAACCAGGGATATAGACATCCACAGGAACGATCTGATCGACACCCTTTACCACTGAATAGGATTTGACATAAGGACCTCCTGCTGTAGCACAAGAGCCCATTGCAATTACCCATTTTGGTTCTGGCATTTGATCATATAAACGACGAAGCAACGGACCCATTTTCTTCGTAACGGTTCCTGCCACAATCATCAGATCCGATTGTCGAGGCGAAGCTCGAAAAATCAAGCCAAAACGATCCATATCATAGTGCGAGGCACTTGTTCCCATCATCTCAATCGCACAACAAGCCAGCCCAAATGTCATTGGCCACATGGAATTGCTGCGCGCCCATGCTTTCACCCGCTCCAATGAGGTTGTCAAGACATTTCGCTTTAATTCTCGTTCTTCGTAAGGTGTTATCTTTTCTAAATTCATTTCCACTCTAACACCTTCTTTCTCCAGGCATAAGCAAGTCCCAAAAACAGCAAGATGACAAAAAGGAGCATTTCCCATAAAACAAATAAACCGATCTCCTGACGAAGTGAATCATAAACCACTGCCCATGGGTATAAAAAAAGCGACTCAACATCAAAGATGACAAATAGCAAAGCAAATAGGTAATACCGTATGTGAAACTGAACCCAGCTCTCCCCTGTTGGATCACTTCCGCTCTCATAGGTGATCCTTTTTTGAGGAGTGGGGAGATGAGGTCGTAACCAGCGTCCAATTGCAAGCGCTGCCAGAGGTAAAAATATACCTAAAGCAATAAAAATGCTTATGGAAATGAGGTTTGTATCCAAACCATCTTCCTCCTATCTAAATCCATCAAGGGAATGAGTGCCCTTCACAAATGTGAAGGGCTCTTTTTCCAAAAAAATGGAGATGCTTTTTTGATTATACAACACTTTACAATCAATGAGAACTCTTAATCCCAGAGAAAGTAATACATGAGAAAACAGAGCACCGCCCAAACAATCGTCATTAAGCTAAGCCGTATCACTCGCTGCAATTTGCTCAACGCTTGTCCCTCCTTTATTTACGGGTTATGCTGCTTTTTTCTTCTAAATATTTTTCTTTCTTCTAAATATTTTTCGAAGCAACGAGGCAATACTTGTTGAATCTCCAACCTCAACATCATGCGATTTATTTTTTTCATCTTCACTCTTTGCCTCTTTTGGATTTCCCGTAATCGCGAAAGAGAGATCGGGAGATTGGACATTTACATGAATGTCATCCCCATGATTTTCTTGTGTAATATGAACTTTCTCACCACTACTTCCAGACGTATTTACATTTAGGTTGATGGGCTGCGTTTGGGGCTGAGGCGGTGGTGGCGATGGCGTTGTTGTACTTGATGATCCAGAACTTCCTCCTCCGCCACCTGTAATTGTATTATGTTGGGTCACATTGGTGGTTACATCAAGGTCGACTTTTGAATTCTCAATATTAAATTCAGGCCTTACATTGACCTTTTCCGCTTGATTCACGTGATATTCTGGATTAAGTTCGACACGTTTTCCTTTCACATTGACTTCCGGATTCACCTCAACCGACTTCGCCTTTATATTATAGGTTGGATCAACAGTGAGGACAGGATTTTTATTCGATAATTCTACGATTGGATCAACAACCACCTTTGGTCGAATAATTTGACCATCCGCAGATTGTGTAGAAACAGATGAGGAAGTAGACTGTGTATAAATCTTTCCAGTCTTAACATGTCCAGTTGATTCTTGAATCTGCAGCTGACCATTTTTAATTCTCCCAATCTCTGTTCCACTAGGACTTATCACTTGATTGTTTCGAATTTCACCGATTCGCTCATTCGTTCTTGAATCGATAACATCTTTGCCTTTTATTTGATACAATTCGCGATTGTTATTATCGAAAACGGCATAGTGTCCATCCCCAATGGGTTGTCTGCCCAATTCCGTATACATTTCTCTCGATCCGGAAGGCGATATTCTTTCCACATCAGAGGCAAGTTGATGTAATGCTGCTGCAACACGTTGGGTTGCGGCTTCGATGTTCTCACCCACACTGTGTTCTGCCTTTGTTTCTGATCGATTTTCTTGATCGCTCTGGGACAAACTCTGTCGCTGTGAGTGATGATAATATGCTCCTTCATGTTGTGCTGTTGGCGCATAGCCAAGCTGTTTCAGCAACGCCTTCCCAAGTGCTTTGGTCATACCCGGCTTCTTGAGACCTTTGCTCGCAGCTTCTCTGCGCATGGATGCTGCATCTTCGAAAATCCCTTTTCCGATGCTACCCATCCTGGTTCTGCCTAAACTGGACAACATTGCTGGATTTCCTGTTGCGACTGCAGCTCCCCCAAGTGCCAATAATGCGCCTCCCTCGATTGCCATCTCTTTTGTCTTGTCCACTGCTTCTTTTCCTTTTTCAAAGAAGGCTGTTTCGGCGGCATTCATCATGGCCATCTGACTAATTGGGATGTATTCCCAAATTAGATTGCGGAAACGGAAAACAGTAAACAACAATATCAATTGTAAGAACATGGTAATTAACCAACTATCGCTCACTTCATAAATTTGTTGTTGCATGAATAAAATCATCACTAGCATCAGCGAAGCGACGATCCAATAAGTTCCGGCTGCAATCATCCCTTTTACCCAATTGAGAAGGACTTCATCTCCCCAATCAGGGATTAAGATGAGTAAGAAAATGAGTGGAGCAATCATGGCTAGCAATAACATAACCAGTTTGCCAAAGATCGTTGTTCCTGCGATTGCCAATAATAGCAATCCATAAGAAGATCCAATAATAAATGTAAACATCACAACAAAGAAACGAAAAGGAATTCCGAGTGGTGTAGAGGTAATATACCCAAATCCAGAACCGTTGCCAAATTCCAAGGACTTTGGCAGAATCGCATTGGCCATTGATTTAAACATTCGGGTAATGCTTTCTCCTGCTTCTTTAATTGGTTCAGTTAAATAATTCTGGACAATATTCCCATTCAGATGTTTATCACTGTCATCCTTTACCTGCTGTTGCTGGGGGGTCAAATCTTTCCCTTCCGGAACAATGAGACCATAATTGGCAAGTTGCCAGGGCTTATAAAAATTATTGTTAAAAAATCCATCATATACACTTAACATCGCATTTCGGGCATCATCATTGGTATATTTAGTAACTTCCCCAGGAAGCACTGCAAAGGCCGTGAAAACGGCATCAGATCCAATTTTTCCAATACTATTAATCCCTCGAATAATGAGGCTCATATTTGCCATGAGTGTAAAAGCAATGACAAGGTTAACAATCACTTTTAATAACTTTCCTGCCACATCCTCATTGCGTCCGAAAGAGAAAATCAAGGAAACACCTAAGAAAAAGATCATTACCCCAAATAATTCACCAAAGAAAAGAGTATCCAGTAATTTTCTTACAAAATTTTCAACATAATCCGCAAGTCCATCAAGCCCTTGATAATTTAGCGCCCAATCCGCTAAGAAAATAACAACAATACAAATGAAACCCATGATTTGCATCATCGAACTTAAAACGACATTTAACGTCATATACGTAAAACCCCATCCAGGAACCATCACCCACTCCAAATCTATATCAAACCAATATTTGAGAATGGAATGTTTGAGAAATAAAGGTCGTTCATCCCCTAAACCTTCACCCACATTATGGAATTTAAAGAGATTATTGTATGGGTCAATCCAGCTACTTTCATCGTCAGCATATCCCTGTGCGGGGAATAAAAACGCAAACGAACAAGCTAGGATCAGCGTAATCCCTAACACTCTTTTCCAAAGCATCATACACCGGCTCCTTTCCATGATTCATGTAATCAAAAAACATCGCCGACTTGTCCATGATGGGAACTATCCTACGATCTTAACGGGTCCAACCTCCACACTGCTCGGCACATGGATAAAATCAGGAATTGGATTCACACGTTTCCCATTCACTTTGACCATGTAGTGCAAATGAGGTCCTGTCGATCTACCTGTACTCCCCACTTTTCCAATTGGATCCCCTTTTCGAACAAATTTCCCTGTTGTTGGAATATGTGATGGTTCAACCATATGACAGTAATACGTTTCAACCCCATTTCCATGTAGGATATATACATAATAACCACAACCATCTGGCTCATATCTTGAATAAGCCATTCCATCCTGTGTAGCCACGATAATATCGCCGGTTATATTGGGACCTGCATAATCAACGCCTCCATGACCGCATCGTCTACTCCCAAAATACTCTGTACAATAACCCCACGAAAACGGTGATGTCATCCTGACTCCGGAAGTTCTCTGTAACGGCCAACCCCAGCCGCCAGAATTAACGCCACTGGAATAGTTGGATCGATTGGCTACCGGTTGTGTGAATTCCCTCGCTAATCGTTTTACCTTCTCCACATATTCCATGCTATTGTTATAGGCCTTAATTGCGCTTTGAATGTTTCCTTCAGCCATTCCATGTTTAGCCAAATAATTCGCAGCAGCAAATATCGCGTCCACTTCATTGAAGGGATCAGCCACCCCATCGCCATCGCCATCAACACCGTATCCATTAAATCGTTTTATTACTTCCGGTTTTTTAATCAAATCTTGATACTTATCATTAATATCACCAACACGCGTATTTGCAGTTTGAGCATCCGGATAAGCATATCTAAAATCCCAACCCACCCATGTCAACTCCATAAATTGCATGGGACCGATAGCACCAACACTACTCGGATTTTTATTGGTCCACAATGTCGATTCAACATAATTGATTGCTGCGAGGTATTCCCAAGGAATATTGTATTTTGCTGCCGCCTGTTGATAGATAGGAATCAAGTACATCTTATTTAAAGATTGAAAGACTTTTAATCCCGTTGGGGAAAGTTCAACATTGCTAATGCCATTGTAGGTGTTGATAAATGGTGTATTCTGTTGTTGGACCGTTTCATTGGTTAAGATCGTGAAAACAATAAATCCACCCACAAGTAGAAATTGCAAAAAAAACAGGATTATAATCACCCAACGATTCGTTCTGTTAGTCTGTAGATGCAATTGATTTCTCCTTCCCCCATCAAATAGTTCTTATTTAATATAATTTTATACTTGTGTCCAAAATCAGTCGAGTGAAAAAAGGGCATTCCTTTGGAAAATGCCCTCTTCATAAATGAATCACTGCTCTTTGAATCCATCGAAAACCGATGCAATACTAGTATTCTCTATTTCTTCCAAATATTAATGATTGAAAGGTCTACTTCTCTTCCTGATCGCTCTTTCTTCGTCATCCGATTTCGGGTCTGAATCTTTCTCATTAAAAATTACATTTTTTGGTGCCGTGATGTATTCT
>JANWJM010000009.1 GCA_025449475.1 Thermoactinomycetaceae bacterium | reverse complement strand
TGCATTTTGCATAATCATCGAAAGCCCTGAAACATTTCTTCCAATTCGGCTGTTTTTCCACGATTCATTAATTCGATCACCGCATTATGAATGTTTTTCCCATGAAATAGCACCTGAAACAATTGTTCAGTAATCGGCATTTCTACGCCAAATTTTTGAGAAAGCTCATAGGCTGTCTGTGTAGTCGTAATCCCTTCTACCACCATTCCCATTTCGTCCAATACTTTCTCCAATTGTTTTCCTTGACTCAACATATAACCGAGACGCCAATTTCGACTATGTTCGCTGGTACAAGTAGCAATCAAATCGCCCACTCCTGCCAAACCTACAAAAGTTATTGGCTGAGCCCCCATCGCCTTTCCCAAACGAGCGATCTCTGCTAATCCTCTGGTCATTAATGCAGCCTTGGCATTATCCCCAAATCCTAAACCAGAAGCTAAACCCGCTGCGATAGCGATAATATTTTTTAATGCTCCACCCACTTCGACACCAATGATATCCGAATTGGTATAAACCCGAAAGTGGGGACTCATTAAATGAGATTGAACTTGCTCCGCCGCCGGTTGAGACGAAGATGCGACGACGACCGTTGTGGGGATTTTTCTAATCACTTCTTCCGCGTGACTGGGACCTGATAGTGCTACAATTTGATTGTAGAAAGTTTCAGGCAGTTCCTCTTGCAGGACAACGGACATTCTTTTTAGACTCTTCCGTTCAAAACCTTTTGATGCATGTACAATTAGCGACTTGGGATGAATCCACACACTAACTGTTCGAGCGATTTCTCTCATTGTCTGCGTTGGGACAACAAATATCACTACATCTTTCGCTGCAACCGCCTTTTTTAAATCGGATTCTGCCACTAATCCCAGTGGCAAACGGATCCCTGGCAAATAGCTTTGATTGGTGTGCTTTCGATTAATCTCCTCAGCAACTACTTCTCGACGCGCCCAAATGGTTACATCATGACCATTTTCAACTAATAGTGATGCGAGTGAAGTCCCCCAACTTCCTGCGCCTATAACCACTATTCTTTTCTGTTTATGTTTACTCAATCTTCGCTTCTCCTTATTTAAAACTTTCTCTCAGTTCCTTTTAATAAATTTTGAATATTCCCTCGATGTTGAAAGATTGCTAAAGCAGCCATAATCAGTGCTACCCAAAAATAAACATACGGCATTTGTTGAAAGATCGCAAATACCAGAATCACGAACGGTAAAACAGATGTACTGATCAAAGAACCTAATGAAACATAGCGCGTGATCGCAATCACCACAATCGCTAACACAACCGAAACCAACGCCGGAACTGGAACCAACGATAGAGAAACACCAAAGGTTGTGGCGATCCCTTTTCCCCCACGGAAACGCAAAAAAACCGGCCAATTATGACCTAGGATTGCCGCCAGTCCAGAAGTCGCCATCACAAGGGGTGAGCCTGAAAGGAGATAACCAATACCGACAGCTACCGCTCCTTTTAAGCCATCCAAGATCAGGACAAGAACAGCCAATTTTTTACCTAGGACACGTGAAGTATTTGTGGCTCCAGCATTTCCACTGCCAAAATCTCGAATATCAACGCCTTTGATCAATCGTGTAAATAAATAACTAAAACTTATTGAACCCAACAAATACGAAATCATCCATGACAAAATCCAGCTCCCAGAAAGAAGCATGCTGACATTTCTCCTCTCCTCAAATGTTAGGATCGTCTTCTTTTTCGCAAACGAATCCGAATCGGTGTTCCCAGAAATTGAAACGCTTGCCGAAGTTGATTCTCCAAATATCGAATATAACTAAAATGTGCCAATTCAGGATCATTCACAAAAATGAGAATGGTGGGTGGTTTTACGGAGACTTGTGTCGCATATTGAATACGTAAACGCTGTCCTTTATCCGAAGGAGGAGGGGTATGGATCACGGCTTCCTGAATCACCTGATTAAGCACAGAGGTTGAAACTCTCATTGCATGATGTTCAGCAACCTCCTTCACTGTAGGAAGAATCAGATGAAGCCGCTTTTTTGTCTTAGCAGAAACAAACAAAACAGGCGCATAAGACATAAATTGAAATTGCTCTTGAATCTGTTGGCGGAATTGATTCATCGTTTTCTCATCTTTTTCCACCGCATCCCATTTATTCACGATAAAAATCGATGCGCATCCTGCTTCATGAGCAAGCCCAGCAATTCGTTTATCTTGTTCGACAATCCCTCGCTCAGCATCAATCACAATGGAACAAACATCTGAATGATCAATCGCTTTTAGAGCGCGAATCACACTATATTTTTCAATCGATTCATACACTTTACCGCGCTTGCGAAGCCCCGCCGTATCAACTAACACGTAGGATTGTCCTTGATGTTCAAAGGAAGTATCCACCGCATCTCGAGTCGTACCTGCAACATCACTGACAATCACTCTCTCTTCACCCAAAATTGCATTTACAATGGAAGATTTCCCAACATTGGGTCTTCCGATCAATGAAACGCGAATCACATCTTCCTGATCAAAATCTGAATCTTCTTCTGGAAAAAACTTGATCAGTTCATCCAACAAATCACCCGTACCTGTTCCATGAATCGAGGAAATTGCAAATACATGTTCAAACCCCAATTGATAAAAATCATAGACATGATCCATATGTTTGACATCATCAATTTTATTCACCGCAACAAGAATCGGTTTTTTGGAGCGATGTAAAAAATGCGCAATCTCTTGATCCGTCGATGTGATCCCCTCTTGACCATCCACCACAAAAATTATGATATCCGCTTCATCGATGGCCAATTCCGCTTGAACGCGGATCATCGACTGAATCTGATCGTTGGAACCAAACTCCAATCCACCTGTATCAATTAAATGGAAGGTTCTTCCATTCCAGTCGCTTTTGCTATAGATTCGATCTCTTGTAATACCTGGTTCATCTTCAATAATCGCAATCCGTTCTCCAGATAATCGATTAAAAAAAGTCGACTTTCCGACATTGGGGCGTCCAACAACCGCTACAACCGGTAGACTCATCTTCGTTCACTCACTTCTTTCAAGTAGAAATACACGTGTTTGTACAAAATTTATTATTTATGTACATCATACAATTTTGTTTTCGATTTGTATCAATTTACAAACGATCTTTCCTTAATATATCGATTCATCATTGGAAAAGCAACTTTTCTCCTTCGCCTTCAGAAAATGGAATGAAGAGAGCATGTAATCCATATGTATAAATGATGAATCAATTACGACTGGCAAATAAAAAACCAGCTCTTATCAAGTAGCTGGTCTCTAGCTGAATGGATCTTACTGTAAGTTGCGCAATTCGGGATAAACATCGCCCAACGTAACATTTAGGCCAGAATGATTGTCGCTCTCTTCTTTTTTCTCCGCTTTTTCAACCGGTTTGGGTTTTGATTCTTCCGCTTCACGAATACTTAAGCTGATTCTTTTTTGATCTGTTTGCATATCGAGTACTTTCACTTTGACCTCTTGATTTTCCTTTAACACTTCAGCAGGAGTAGCGATATGACGCTGTGAAATTTGCGAAATGTGTACCAAGCCTTCCACTCCTGGATATACCTCCACAAAAGCGCCAAAGGAGACCAGGCGACGTACAGTACCTGTTACAATATCTCCAACTTGAATATGATCGCTGACTTGATCCCAAGGTCCCTCTAACGTTTCTTTAAGACTTAAACTAATTCGCTCGTCTTCTGGAGAAACCTTCAACACCTTCACTTTAATTTTATCGCCCTCTGATAATACATCCGAAGGATGATCGACACGATTCCACGCCAATTCTGAAACATGAACCAATCCATCAACGCCACCGATATCAACAAAAGCGCCAAAATCCGTTAACCGCTGAACGGTTCCTTCGATAATTTGACCCACTTCTAACGATTGAAGGGTTTCTGCTTTCTTCTTGTTTAATTCTTCCTCCAAGACAGCTTTGCGCGACAAAATTAATTTATTCTTTTCAGGATCAATTTCAATCACTTTTAATGTTAGCTCTTTTCCTTTGTAATCAGAAAAATCTTCCACAAAATATCTCTCTACCAGTGAGGCCGGAATAAAGCCGCGTACGCCTAAATCGACGACAAGACCACCTTTTACAACATCGGCTACAGTCGCATGGATGTTTTCGTTGGCCTCATATTTTTGTTGCAGAACCTTCCAAGCTCGTTCGGCATCAACTGCTCTCTTGGAGACGATTAATTTTTCATTCTCTTCATCCAATCGTAAAACCTTACACTCAATCTCATCGCCTTCGCTTAATACATCAGAGATCTGTTCAATATGCAAACTAGAAACCTCTGAAATCGGTAAAATCCCATCCCATTTATAACCAACATCTACAAAAGCTTGAGAGGATTCGATTTTGGTCACTTTCCCCTTGACTACCTCTCCAATCTCTAAAGTTGTTACTTCTGTAATATCAGCTCTCTTTTCTTCTGACATATACAAAAAACCTCCTTATCTACCTCATAAATCATCATTATGATAAAGTGAAAAAGATTTCACTTATAATGACCTTTGCTTATAACTATCAATTAAACCTTGTATTTCCTGCATCAGATGATCGGTAAGATCTTGAACCGGGTTTTCACTATCTTTACCACATTCTTGCGGATTGATCGGTTTTCCGAAAATGATGCAAACCGGTCGGAACAAACGATAGGGTCCAATGATCGCTGTTGGAATGATAGGAGCACCTACTTTCGATGCTAACAAAGCAGCTCCGATATGACCTTTTCCTAATTTTCCGGTCTTCGAACGCGTGCCTTCTGGGAATATTCCCAATATTTTCTCTTGCTTGAGTAACTCCAATGACGTTTTCAGCGCCTTCCTGCCCCCGCCGGATCGATTGACTGGAAATGCATACAAACGTTCCAACAACTTGCGAAACAAAGGGATTTTGAACAACTCTTCTTTAGCCATATAGTGTATGATCCGAGTCGATGCGCAGCCCACTATGGGGGGATCAAGATTACTGATATGATTGGGACATATAATAGCTGGACCAGTCTTCGGGATATTTTCAACACCGATCACCTGAAAGCGAAAGAAAATCGAAAACAAAAATCGAAGAAGGGAGCGTAATGAGAAATACAACATATCTTACTCGTCACCGCCCATTTTGGTGCAACAAATGGAAAGAATTTGCTCAACAATCTCATCAATCGATCGTCCCGTGGTGTCAATCCGTATTGCATCTTCTGCTTGTCGAAGAGGGGAGATTGCGCGATTTTGATCATTTTCATCTCGCTCACGGATTTCATCACGAAGTTGTTGAAGATCTACCTTTAGACCTTTTTGTGTTAATTCAAGATATCTTCGTTGAGCTCTTTCATCTATCGATGCGGTTAAAAAGATTTTGATATCCGCATCTGGCAATACAACCGTTCCGATATCCCGTCCATCCATGATCACATGATGACCTTTTGCTAACTCCTGCTGTTTCTTAACAAGAATCTCTCTTACAACAGGATACTTTGCTATCTCTGAAGCAAAGCGTGAAACTTCAGGAGTTCGTAATGCTTCATCGATCTTTTCGCCATTTACCAGTAAACCATCTGATACGATTTCAAATTGGGTTGATTGGACCAGATTCCGAAATACAGTTGAATCCTTCATATCGATCTTTTCGTTTATGATTCGCCATGCAATGGCTCGATACATGGCCCCGGAATCCAAATAAATAAATCGCAATCTCTTTGCTAAAATTCGAGCCACTGTGCTCTTCCCTGAGCCTGCTGGGCCATCAATTGCAATCGAAAAATATTTCATCGATCTGACGAGTCCTTCCATAGATAAAAAATAATCGAGCAGGTCGCACCCTGCTCGATGGATGACTTTATTCGCTTCTGCTTATTCAAAGTACAATCCTTATCGAAAAACTGACCTTCAAAAACGCGTCTGGTGCCTGGACTTCTATGTATTCCTTTGTAGATATCCTCTAATACTCTGTAACAAGATACTAAACCTGCTTAAAGAATATCATAAAAGCCCTTCACATGCAATGGAAACCATTGAACTCCATCAATTTTGGATGAACTTGTTATCTCTATAGCGGAACATTTACTGGATCCATTTTCTGAATAAATTCCTCATTTCCATTACTCGAGTTAATAAAGAGACGATATTGATCTTTTCCTAATCTCCCTAAGAATTCATAGCAGAGTACAGGTTGACCAGCATCATTATAGATATAAGCAAGATTTACCTTCTGAATCTTCAAATTGGGATTTACTTGTTTTCTCGCCTGTTCAACAGATAGTTTTGGTTTTTGATCTTTTTTCTCAATTTGGTTAAAAATATATTCGCCAGCTTGCAAACCCATAATCTCTCCGTTGTCTCGGGCGACCTTGATCGTTACAGCTTCCGGATAAATCTTAATATCCCCTTCTTGATGTACATAATTGAATGAGAGTGTTTCGTTGGTTTCATCATACGTGTTCACCCTCATATTTCGATAACCCAAACGCTGTAAAAACTGTTGTGCTTTCTGCTCGGCTTGCTCAAATGTTAAAACAGGCTTTCCAAGAGGGCGATTCATCATCATCCAAACCAACTTACCTCCAACCTGAGTAACATCTGCGTTGATATCTTTGTTTTTCCCAGGCTGATAATGAACGCCATAAGTGATATAGTCACCTTTCTTATTAAGCGTTACAGTCATCCCTTTTGTAGAAGATAAACCCAACACATGCTTCATCATCTGTTTAACTTCTTCTTTGCTCACTTTCTTTCCTTTCAAGCGATTCCACTTCGTTCTTTGTTGAACTTGAAGATTATTAATCGTAGGTCCCCAATCAACCTCTGTATACTGTTCCACGGTTTGATTTACTTTTTTAAAGCCATCAATAATCGTATTATCCAGATTTTCCTTCTCCGATACAAAAGCTTGTTCTACATCCATCCAGCGCAAATTCTGATTGATCACTTTGGTCTGCAATGAAGATAGATCATTACTGATTTGTCTTGAACGCTGATGCAGTGTTTGCAACGTCTTTCGTTCTTTTTCACTCAACGGATTGCGATCAAGATCCCGCACCGCAACATGGAAAGCAAATTTCCCAATCTGTGAAACAAACTCTTCTGCTTTATCAAAAGGCATCAATGTCATGGGGAGTTGACCAATATCACTCTGTGCAGCAAAAGCTAATCGCCATACATTTGTCATTGAATTGGAGAGTTGTTTTCGTGAATTTAAAGCAAGTGTTTT
>JANWJM010000008.1 GCA_025449475.1 Thermoactinomycetaceae bacterium | reverse complement strand
TGCGTAGCGGAGACTCCTAAAGGTCGCAGAAGTGTTTGTTACGACCGTGAAGCCTTGGAGTCAAGGAAAAAACATAAACCCGAAAATAGCGCAATGGATATGGCAGCGGCTATGGGTATTGAAATTTTAACGGAAGAACAGTATCGAGCGTTGCAGAAACTTGAAAATTTTGATAAAAAAACGTCGAGCTGGGTGCAGACACCCTCTGATATTAGAAATCTTGGTGGGGCACTTTTTTGTGATTTTCGCTATGGACAAGTTTTCGTCTATCACAACGGTGCAGATTCTTACTATAGTGTCAGAGGATTCCGTGGCTCACTAACAGTCTAGATTTGAAGTACCTGGCACCATATTTAAGAAAGAGTATCCGTAAGAATTTAAGAAAATAAAAAAGAATCCCATTTCACGATTGGAATGGGATTTTTCTGTTCCTATGGCAACTTATAAATATCAAATTGAGGGGGTTCTGACAGGGTTTCTTTTTTAAGTCGACCTTCCTGAACAAGCTCCTGTATGTACTGCTCGATTTCAGTCGGGGTGGTTCCAAGTAAATCCGCAAGCTTAACAGAAGACACAGTTACATATTTAGGTTCTTTTGTGGCAGATATAATTGCACTTTGGACCCGTTGAAATACTGTTTCTTTATCCAATCAATTCACTTCTTTCATCCTCATTTTATAAACAAACAAGTAACACTCATATGAAAAATATTATCCAACTTTTCCATAATCTATGCATGATTACAAGCTTGCATAAGCAAAATAACGTTGTATTAGAAAAGGCAGATAAGTGTTCATCAACTGAGAGAATGGCAGAAAGAGCTGCTAAGAATCAGGATGAGAAAAGCCAAAGTAAGATGGATCATGAGGAGGTAGAAAATGCAAGAATCTACATTTTCCATACAAATGAACGGAAAGGAGTATAGAGTTGAGCCGGGTCAAACGATTTTAGATGTCGCACAAACCCAAGATTATTTTGTTCCGAGTGTTTGTTATCATCCTAATTTAGGTTCGATTCAAACTTGTGATACATGCTTCGTCAACGTGAATGGACAACTGGTAAGGGCTTGTACAACGAAGGCTGAACCAGGGATGAAGGTGGATACCCTTTCTAAGCCGATCCAAGATGCACAATATGAAGCCATGTCTAGAATTCTTAAAAACCATGAACTTTATTGCACAGTATGTGATAACAATAATGGAAATTGTGTCGTACATAATACGGTCGAACATATGGAACTTGAACATCAAGCATATGATTTTACACCGAAACCATACCCACCAGACACATCACATCCGTTTTACCGGTATGAACCAGACCAATGTATATTGTGTGGAAGATGCGTAGAAGCGTGCCAAGATCTTCAGGTAAATGAAACGCTCCGGATTGATTGGACGCGAGAAGTTCCACGTGTCATTTGGGATGACGATGTACCGATTGATCAGTCTTCATGTGTATCATGTGGTCACTGTGTAACGGTTTGTCCATGTAATGCCTTAATGGAAAAGTCGATGCTTGGAGAAGCAGGCTATTTAACAAATATTCCACCTAAAGTTTTAGAACCTATGATTGATTTGACAAAAGAAGTGGAGCCAGGTTATCGAGAAATTTTTGCGATATCCGAAGTCGAGGCATCGATGAGAAAATCCCGGATTAAGAAAACCAAAACCGTTTGTACGTATTGTGGGGTTGGGTGTAGCTTCGAAGTCTGGACAAAGGATCGTCATATTTTAAAAATTGAACCTCAAGCTGAAGCACCGGTTAACGGAATTTCTACTTGTGTAAAAGGGAAATGGGGTTGGGACTTCATAAACAGCGAAGAACGCATCACAAAACCGCTGATCCGAAAAGGGGAAGAATTTATTGAAGCGACTTGGGATGAGGCTCTCGATCTGATTGCTTCAAAGTTTAAGGATATGAAAGAAAAAAACGGTCCAGATTCATTAGCATATATTGCTTCGTCTAAATGTTCAAACGAAGAAAATTTTGTATTTCAAAAGTTTTCCAGAGCGGTGATGGGTTCAAATAATGTCGATAACTGTTCGCGTTATTGTCAGTCACCTGCGACAACCGGTCTTATGCGAACGGTTGGGTATGGCGGAGATTCAGGAACGATGAAGGATATCGAAAAGTCCGAATTAATTATCATTGTGGGGGCAAACCCTGCGGAATCACATCCGGTATTAGCTACCCGTATTAAACGGTCACATAAGCTTTATGGACAAAAATTAATTGTTGCTGAAATAAGAAAACATGAGTTGGCAGAACGTGCTGATCTTTATTTACATCCTAAGCCTAGTACAGATCTTGTCTGGTTATCAGCCGTTACAAAGTATATCCTGGACCAAGGCTGGGAAGATAAAGAGTTTTTACAAAATCGTGTAAACGATGTGGAAGCCTATAAACAGTCATTGGAAAAATTCACATTGGAATATGCAGAGGAAATTACGGGATTAACGAAGGACGAATTAATTCGAACAGCAGAAATGATTCATGAGGCGAAATCGGCATGTGTGCTATGGGCTATGGGGATCACCCAACATATAGGTGGATCTGACAATAGTACAGCCATTTCAAATCTGTTATTAGTCACAGGCAATTATGGTCGACCAGGTACAGGTGCTTATCCATTAAGGGGACATAATAATGTACAAGGTGCTTGTGATTACGGGACTATGCCTGCTTGGTTCCCGGGCTATGAACCTGTTCAAGATCAACAAGTTAGAGAACGTTACGAAAAGGCATGGGGTGTTTCACTATCGGTAGAGCCTGGCATGAATAACCATCAAATGGTCGAAGG
Source organism: Thermoactinomycetaceae bacterium (assembly GCA_025449475.1). Classification (GTDB taxonomy): domain Bacteria; phylum Bacillota; class Bacilli; order Thermoactinomycetales; family Thermoactinomycetaceae; genus JANWJM01. The sequence goes on along the minus strand of JANWJM010000008.1, from coordinate 2,973 downwards.
TATCCATGATGGAAAAATCAAAGCGATGTACCTATTCGGTGAGGATATGGGGATCGTTGATTCAAACTCTAACCATGTTCATGCCGCTTTTGATAAGCTTGAGTTCTTTGTCGTACAAGAAGTCTTTTTCTCAAAGACGGCCCAATTTGCGGATGTCATCTTGCCAGCGGCTCCAAGTCTTGAGAAAGATGGAACCTTCACTAACACGGAAAGAAGAATTCAACGGTTCCATAAAGTATTTGAGCCGCTTGGTGATTGTAAACCGGATTGGCAAATTTTTCAAGAACTAGCGAATCGTCTAGGTGCGAACTGGAATTACCAACATCCAAGTGAAATTATGGATGAAGCCGCCTCACTTGCAACGATTTTTGCAGGGGTTTCTTACGATCGTTTGGAAGGATGGGATAGTCAAGTGTGGCCTGTTCAAAAAGATGGAACAGACACGCCGCTCTTATATGAAGAGAAGTTTGCCTTTCCAGATGGTAAAGCAAGACTTTATTCGGTTGATTGGACACCACCATACGAAGCTGGTGAAGAATTTGATTTACATTTGAATAACGGACGAATCCTGGAACATTTCCATGAAGGTAATTTAACGTATCGTTCAGAAGGACTTACCCATAAAGTTCCGCATCCATGGCTCGATATTTCCGAAGAGCTTGCGAAAGAACGAGGACTGGAAGATGGAGCATTAGTCCGATTAACGTCACCATATGGAGAAGTAAAGGTCCGTGTCATGGTAACGGATCGAGTAATAGGAAATGAACTTTATTTAACGATGAATTCAAGTGAAGACCATGAAGCGGTTAACCGTTTAACAAGCTCTTACCATGACACCATCACCCATACGCCGAACTACAAGGAAATGGGGGTCAAAATGGAAGTCCTTGAACCTACAGGAGAACCACCATTGCCTAAGGTTAATCATCGCTTCGGTAATCGAGTACCTCAAATAAGTGTTAAAGTAGAGGAAAAATGGAAGCGTTCTGATTTCACACCGATTCAAGATCTATTTGAGGTAAAGGAGGATTACTATGGCGAAAGCGATTCGGCAAATTAATAAAAGTGTTCCAACAGAGGAAGAACTCCAACTTCAGGCGATCTCAGATATTATGAAGGCGATCGGAGAGAATCGAGATGCGATTGTAACTAGCCTGGATATTTTGAAAAACCTTCAAGATCTTGGTGTATTGCAAGCTGTTCAAGGGTTGTTGGAACAACGGGTTGACGTTGCAACGATTGCACTTAAGCAAATCAATCAACCTGCCATGCATAACACAATTAAAAATGCATTTAATGCGATTAAATTCCTTGGTACTGTCAAACCTGAACAGTTGCAATTAATTTTACAAGGGCTTGGTCAGGGATTGGAACGTACTTCAGAAAATAATCAGCAACAAGAACATCAGAGTTTATGGAAGATGAGTAAAAGCTTGCGCGACCCTGACGTCAAAGCTTCATTATCAACAGCGTTAGAATTTCTTCAAGGAATGGGAGAAGTGTTTAATAATGAGGGGAAAACGCTTCACTAGGAAAGGGGGAGAGTTTTTTTGCAGACAGGAAAGATAAAGATTGAAGGAATGCAAACAAGACAAGACGTCAATAAGGCAATCAAGGTATTAAATGAGGTATGGGGAATTCGGGATGTCACGTTGAGTTTGAATACAGGAGAAGCGACGATCCAATATGATGAAACAGCTGCTTCTTTTCATGATTTTGAACAAGCCGTCATCGATTCTGGTTTTGACATTTCAGGAAAGTAATTTTCACTAGAAAGAAGGGGTGGACATGAAACGATGTGAAGTGTGCGGGTCAGTAGAAGAAATGGAAGAAATCGGAATGGAAATGAAGCAGACTCAATTTCTACATGTGTGTGAAAATTGTCAAAATGACCGTAAACATGATTCTTTTGATCCAGAAGAATAAAGGAAAAATGAAGGGATGAAAGTCATCAGGTAGTGGGAGTCAGGGAATGAATGTGACTCAGTTGATTGATTTCTGATTAGACACCCCTTCATTTTCACTTTCTCACATTAAAGGAGAGATCGATGTGCAGCCGATAGATATAACACGGGAAACTCTTCGTTATGAAAATGGGAGTGCCCAAACGACAGAGGATCGAATTGTGACGGAATATCCAGTCACGATTAAATTAAATGGTCATGAGCTAATGACAATGGTATGTACGCCAGAGTATATAGAAGATATGGTTGTTGGGTTTTTAGCGTCAGAAGGTGTGATTAGCCAATATGAGGATATTCAGGATTTATGGGTACAAGAAAAAGAAGGCTTTGTTCATGTGAAAACGAAAAAACTCAATCCATACTTTCAAAACTTCCAAAGTAAACGATATGTGACGTCTTGCTGTGGGATGAGCAGACAGGGGTTTGTTTTTGTCAATGATGCTCTAACCGCCAAAAGGATTGATGGAATACGAGTGAGAATATCGATTGAAGACGTATTTAAATTAATGGAAGAAATGCAGAATTCAGCTACAATCTTTCAACAAACGGGTGGGGTGCATAATGCCGCACTATGCAATTTAAATGGAATGATTTTAAATCGAATGGATATTGGCAGACATAACGCATTGGATAAAATTTATGGATACTGCTTAAAAAATAATCTTAGTGTTCAGGATAAAGTAATTGTGTTTAGTGGAAGAATCTCTTCTGAAATTCTGTTAAAAGTCGCAAAAGTTGGATGTGAAATTGTCCTCTCCAAGTCAGCACCAACAGAACTGGCCCTCCAATTGGCCGAACAATTAGGTATTACAACCATAGGGTTTATCCGAAACCAGTCCTTAAATGTGTATACGCATGCGGACCGTATAATGTAAATAGTGTAAGGCGATGCAGTGAAGCTTCCATCAGTAGGGATGAAAGAGAAATCCCCACTGATGGATGTTTCACTGTATCATACTTTTCCTTTTTTCCTTTCTCACTATATAAAGTAAATATACGCCAATCAATA
>JANWJM010000007.1 GCA_025449475.1 Thermoactinomycetaceae bacterium | reverse complement strand
TCCATAAACATCGAGAAACGCCCTTCCCAGTTAAACCCAAATTTAATGGGTTAAGCGGAGAAGGGCGGACGGAGGATTAAGAAGCCCCCTAGATCTTAGCCATGAACCAATCTTCGCAACACCTTTAATTGATCAAACAATCCTGCCAAGATTACAGGTAAGGTAGAGGTAACGCAGACCAAGATCCATTCGCGCAGCCCTAGCGGAACGGTATGGAAAATGGGTTGCAAAGGAGGATAATAAATCACCACTAATAACAATAATACAGATGAAGCGACGGCGAGAATTAAAGGAAAATTATCCAACGGATTGCGATTAAAAATCGAACCGGTGGAGCGACAATCAAAAACATAGATCAATTGTGAGAAGACAAGTGTAGCAAATGCGACGGTTTGTGCCAGTTCCAAATGATTGGGTGCTTCTTGGTACGTGACCATAAAGGCAACCAATGACCAGAAACCGATGAGAAGACCTCTGGATAAAATTTTCCACCCTACCCCACGAGCAAAGATGCTTTCACGGCTATTTCGAGGTGGACGGTTCATCGTATCTTCTTCGGAGGGATCAACCCCCAACGCCATTGCAGGCAATCCATCCGTCACCAAATTGACCCACAAAATCTGGATCGGAACCAATGGGAGAGGTAAACCGATCAACATGGCCAAAAACATGACTAGAATCTCACCCACATTGCTCGCTAACAAATAACTAATAAATTTGCGGATGTTGTCATAGATATTGCGTCCTTCCTCTATCGCTGAAACAATGGTCGCAAAATGATCATCCGCCAAAATTAAGGAAGAAGCCTCTTTTGATACATCCGTACCCGTCTTTCCCATAGCAATCCCAATATCTGCGGCTTTGATGGCAGGCGCATCATTCACTCCATCGCCAGTCATCGCGACAATATGACCGCGCTTTTGCAAAGCCTTTACAATCTTCAGTTTATGTTCCGGTGATACACGAGCGTACACATCGATCTCATCGACTCTTTGCAGAAACTCCTTTTCACTCATCCGATTGAGATCATCGCCATTGACCGTCACACCATTGGAGCCCATCAAACCAATCTTTTTTGCAATTGCTTCCGCCGTTGCTTGATGATCGCCCGTAATCATAATGGTGCGAATTCCTGCTTTTCGGCATTTCCGTATCGCTCCCTTTACCTCTGAGCGTGGAGGATCGATCATCCCCATCAATCCAACAAAGATCATCTCTTTTTCCACGAAGCTTTCTTGGAAATCGACTCCTGGCGGCAACTCCCGATAAGCAAACGCCAAATTGCGCAAAGCGTTGGCTGCAAGTTGATCATTCACTTGTAAAATCTCTCTTCGTTTGCTCTCCGAGAGGGGACACGGTTGATCCTGTTTTAGCACTTGTGAACAACGTGGGATCACTACCTCGGGAGCACCTTTCATCATGACGATGCGTTTGCCGCTGTGATGCTGCAGAATCACGGACATCCTTTTACGAGTGGAATCAAAGGGAAATTCCTTGATTCGTTTCCATTCTTGATGCAAACGATCCGGAGTCAATCCTCCCTTTGCGCCTGCTACCAGCAGAGCAACCTCTGTCGGATCCCCGTCGACCTTCCATTCTCGCTTCTTTTTCTTTAATAATCCTTGGGAAGTGGCTTGTTGTTCCATCGATGCATTGTTGCATAAGACGGAGATTTCCAGTAGCTTACTCAATCCTTGATTTTTCTGCGGAGAAATGGCTTGTCGTTGCTTGAGAAACTTCCCTTCTACTTGATGTCCACTGCCTGTTACCTCGATGAGCCCCCCTTCCAACCAAAGATGGGTGACCGTCATTTTATTCTGTGTTAAGGTTCCAGTCTTATCAGAACAGATAACCGTTGCACAGCCCAATGTTTCTACCGAAGGCAATTTCCGGACAATCGCATTTCGTTTAATCATCCGTTGAACGCCCAAAGCAAGCGCAATGGTTACAATCGCCGGGAGTCCTTCAGGAATGGCTGCAACCGCTAGACTCACACCCGCTAAGAACATCTTGTAAGCAGCATGACCATGTAAAATACCCGTTACCACAACCATCGCGGTCAACAGTAATGAAACAACAATCAATACCTTTCCCAACTGTTCCAACCGATGTTGCAAAGGGGTTTGTGTTGATTCAGTATGTTCGATCAAATGAGCGATTTTCCCCATCTCGGTTTTCATCCCTGTCCGCAGAACAATGCCTTTTCCAGAACCCCGAACAGCCATTGTGCCCATAAAGGCCATATTTTTTTGATCACCCAGGGATCGATTTTTTTTCGGCAATCGTTTGTGGGTCTTGGAAACGGGAACAGATTCACCGGTGAGTGCAGACTCTTCAATATAGAGGTTTTCCGCTTGAATCAAACGCAGATCAGCAGGGATGCGATCACCGCTTTCCAAGGAAACCACATCACCAGGTACAATTTGTGCGGCATCGATCCGTTTCCATCTGCCTTCACGCAAAACTTTCGTTGTTGGAGCGGAAAGTTTTTTTAAGGCCGCAAGCGACTTTTCTGCACGAACTTCTTGAACAAAACCCAAGATGGCGTTTAAAATAACAATGGCAATGATCGCAATGGCATCTGTATATTCACCCAAAAGACCCGAAATCAATGTCGCAACTAATAACACCCACACCATAAAATCGTTAAACTGTTCCAGAAAGAGAAGAAAGGGGGACTTTTTCTTTCCTTCGGATAATTGATTAAAACCAACTCGTTTCAACCGTTCCTTTGCTTCTTTTTCTGACAGTCCTTGCGATGGATTTACATGAAAGTGGGCCATTACTTTGTCTATCTCCCAATCAACCACACTTTTTCTCCTCCTTTGTTCCCAACTGCTCACCATCAATCTATTCAGACAAGCAGTGAAACATGTATTGATTTCTGAAAAAGTGTGGACAAGTGGAGGAAGAACAACAATTAAAGGATGAAGATAAATGTCTTTTGACGGCGTTGTTATTCGTGCAATCGTTCATGAATTAAATCAGATCATCGTAGGCGGCAAAATCAGAAAAATCTATCAACCTCATAAACGAGAACTCACATTCCTGATCCGTTCCCATGGAAAAAATTACCAGCTACGTTTATCCGCACATTCTGCCTTTCCTCGTATTCATCTCACCACTGCCAAGGAGCAAAATCCCCAAGAACCTCCTCCTTTTTGTATGATCTTAAGAAAATTTTGTGAAGGCGGCTGGATTGAATCGATCCAGCAAGTGGGATTGGAACGAATCGTTCATCTCAATATCTTCACCCGAAACGAGATTGGCGATCGGATCTTCAAACGCGTTATCGTAGAAATGATGGGAAAACACAGCAATATTATCCTTGTCGACCCTAAAAAAAACATCATTCTGGATAGCATTGTCCATGTGAACCAAGCGATGAGTCAAGTGCGCCAACTATCGCCAGGAGTCCTCTATACGCCTCCCCCTTCACAACACAAAATCAATCCGTTAAACGTGGTTCAAGACTCCTTTATTGCCGGGTTTGATTACAATGGTGGAAAACTGGATCAACAAATTGTGCAACGTTTTACAGGGCTTGGACCCCAAATTGCCAAAGAGATTCTCCATCGTTCAGGGCTCGGCAGGCGTGAACAATTATGGCAATCCTTTCATTCAATGATGACACAGATTCAACAGCATCACTATCAACCATCCATCATCGAAACCGACAAGAAAACAATCTTTTCGGTCATCCCGCTCACTTTCATACGTGGAAAAGTGCAATCGTTCACCTCCGTCAACCAATGTGTGGATCAGTATTATACAACCAAAGTGAAACAGGACCGGTTTCGACAACAAATGCATGAACTTAGACGGCTGATTGATCATGAACTTTCCAAAAACAAGAAGAAGTTAAAGAGATTGGAAAAAGAGTACGCAGATGACCAAAAAGCGGAGGAAACTCGCTTATACGGGGAATTGCTGATGGCTTCCTTACATCAAATAAAAAGGGGCGCCTTGGAAGTAGAAGTGGTCAATTTCTTTGATCCGAACTATCCAACCGTCAAAATACCGCTCGATCCAGCACGCACACCAGCAGAGAATGCAGAGCGCTATTTTAAAAAATACCGCAAATATAAAGCGTCGAAAACATGGAATCATCAACAGCGAGAAAAGACGATGGAACGAATTGAATACCTCGAAAGTGTGCGTGTCCAACTCTTGCATGCCGATCCACAAGAAATGGAGCAAATTCGCGAAGAATTGACGGAAGTGGGGCTCATAAAATCCCGACAACAAGAAAAGAGAAAAAAGGTTGCGAAACCGACCCCTCTTCACGTCTATTCCAGTGACCAAACATTAATTCTTGTCGGCAAAAATAATCGACAAAATGATTACCTATTGCAAAAAATCGCTTCTGCTCAGGATACGTGGCTACATACGAAAGAGATTCCTGGCTCCCATGTCGTGATCCGCGGAACATCGATCAGTCCATCCACGCTGATCGAAGCGGCCATGCTCGCTGCTTATTTTAGTAAAGCACGCGAATCCAGCCAAGTTCCGGTTGACTATACATTGGTTAAACATGTCAAAAAGCCCAAAGGAGCTCATCCGGGATTTGTCACCTATAAAAAACAGAAAACACTTTTTGTGACCCCGGATCCAACCAAGATCCAACAATTGTTGGAACAATCTTCGGAGGGTTAGTTGCCCTCTGCAATCCATGCCATTAATTGTGACAATTGTTGATCAAAATTTTGTTCCGCTTGCAGGCGATTATCAAATTCAAAATAGACGGCAGGATCACGGCTCCACTTCACATCAAAGGTTGGACGTTGCTGCTGATATTGCGCCCAATGTTCAAGCTTCCATTGATCACGTGCTTCTTTGCGCATGGAGAGACGTTTCCATTCCGTACTTGGATCAACCTTTATGCTGACAATCTTGATCTGTGCTTGGATTTGTCGTTGATGGAAAATTTCACGATCAATCCATGCTGGATCAAGAACTTCTTGACCAAACGGAGCACTGAGAACCACACTTTGCCCCAATCGTAGATTCTCTTCCGCAACATCCAATAAGACTTGATATTCAAGTGGCCGAATGGTATTGAGATACAATGTCGATTCTCGGTCATTTTTTATGGGGTTGAGTGCTTCAACAAATGGCTGAGCAATGGTGTCCTTATCTAAATATACATAGCGAAGTTGTTCTGCAATCTTCTTTCCAACGGTACTTTTTCCTGCCCCTGCGACACCTACAACAAACACAAGTGTTGTCATTTATTGACCTCCTTTGGGGTGTATATTCCATGCTGATTTTCTCCATACTATCGAAAAAGGAGTGTGATAGCTCATGTTAGAACGTTTTCAACCACGGCGTTCACAACTACCGATTCAACGCCTACGTGACGACATTACCCAAATGGTGAATCGCTTCTTTGAAGAGCCCTTCTTTCAGTCACAAACCACCTCATTTGTACCAGTCATGAATATCAAAGAAGAAGCTGAAAAATATGTTGTCGAAGCAGAACTACCGGGAATCGATCAAAACGATATTGACATTGAAGTGAATGGAAATGTGTTAACCATTCGAGGAGAAAGAAAATACGAACAGAAACAGGAAGGAGCGCAAACCCATATGATCGAAAGTAGTTATGGGGCTTTCCAACGCTCATTCACTCTTCCTGATCAAGTAAACGTAGATGAAATTACGGCAGATAGTAAAAACGGGGTGCTCTATATCCATATTCCCAAAGATGAAACCAAAAAGGCACGGAAAATTAATATCAACTTCCGAGAGCATTAAAAATGTTCCATGCGTAACAGGTTCGCCTAATGGTAGGTGG
>JANWJM010000006.1 GCA_025449475.1 Thermoactinomycetaceae bacterium | reverse complement strand
TTCCAAAACAATTTATTGTTGATGGATTGGATGATATTCACGATCCCAATGGGATGATCGGTGTTCGACTTGAAGTGGATGCAATTATTGTCACCGGAGCCAAAACAGTGATTCATAATTTGGTTCGATGTGTGGAAAAGGCATCATTACATATCGCAGACATGATATTTCTTCCTTTGGCAGCCAGTGAGCTATGTTTGTCAACGGATGAAAAAAATCTTGGTGTTGTTATGGTTGATATTGGAGGTGGAACAACTACCCTTACGGTATTTCGAAATGGTCACTTAGCTGGGACGGCTGTGATACCCATCGGCGGAGAATATATCACAAATGATATCGCTATTGGTCTACGAACACATACGCATCACGCAGAAGAGATTAAATGTAAGTATGGCAATGCAAGTCAAGATCGTGCTTCAAGTTCAAAAAAATTTTCTGTGAAGGTGATCGGTTCTGAGAAAGAACAGATCGTTACACAGAAAGAGCTCTCCTTAATCATTGGTCCCCGCATCGAAGAAATGTTTCATTTGATCCGTCAACAAGTTCAAGAAATGGGCTTTTTCGATGAACCAGCTGGAGGTTATGTTTTGACAGGTGGTGTGATGGCAATGGAAGATATCATTTACGTTGCACAAAAGCAGCTAGGGAAAGCCGTTCGAATTGCCACACCCAAAAATATCGGAGTGAAAGAGCCTGCTTATACGAGTGGAGTTGGCATGGTTCATTATCTTCAAAAGCGTGGGATCTTAACTGGTCCAAAAGTAAGTGCAACTCACCACCCTCCTCGTCCAAGAAAACAGCGAGGTCTTTCACCTTTTGAGAAAATGAAAAATTGGTTTAGTGAATTTATTTAGAAATTAATACAATTATATTGGAGGGATGAGTTTATGTTGGGATTTGATATAGAAATCGAACAAATTGCCCAAATTAAAGTAATTGGAGTTGGTGGTGGCGGTAGCAATGCGGTTAATCGAATGATTGAAGGAGGCGTGCAGGGAGTTGAATTTATTGCCGTAAATACAGATGCTCAAGCTTTAAATCGTTCCAAAGCACCAACACGCGTCCAAATTGGAGAAAAGTTGACAAGAGGGTTGGGAGCGGGAGCTAAACCAGAAATCGGAAAAAAAGCAGCCGAAGAGAGTCGTGAACAGATTGAAAACGTTCTAAAAGGGGCCGATATGGTTTTTGTGACAGCCGGAATGGGCGGTGGAACCGGAACGGGGGCAGCACCGGAGATCGCTGCGATTGCTCGTGAATTGGGTTCTTTAACGGTGGGAGTGGTAACACGACCTTTTACCTTTGAGGGGAAGAAAAGATCCACACAGGCGGATCAAGGAGTTGCAGCTTTAAAGGAAAATGTGGATACCTTGATTGTGATTCCTAACGATCGTTTGTTAGAGATTGTGGATAAAAATACGCCGATGCTCGAAGCCTTTCGTGAAGCCGATAACGTATTACGACAAGGTGTTCAGGGAATCTCTGACTTGATTGCTGTTCCGGGCTTGATCAATTTAGATTTTGCCGATGTAAAAACAATTATGACCGAGCGTGGCTCTGCATTGATGGGTATTGGTACCGCTACCGGTGAAAATCGTGCGACAGAGGCAGCTAAGAAAGCCATTTGCAGTCCTCTATTGGAAACATCAATCAATGGTGCGCGTGGTGTCTTGATGAATATTACCGGTGGAACCAATTTGAGTTTGTATGAAGTAAATGAAGCAGCCGATATCGTACAGTCCGCCTCCGATCCGGATGTGAATATGATTTTTGGCGCGGTCATCAACGAAGATTTGAAGGATGAAATTTTGTTTACTGTTATTGCGACAGGATTTGATCAAAATCAAGCAAAAGAGAAATCCAGTTCCACGAGTCGAACACGCAAACCCGATTTTGAAGTGAGGAAAAAGGATGAAGATGAAATCTTCCCATCTTTTGTAAAAGGCTCCTCCTCTGTCATCGATAATAAAGATATTAATTTTGACGTACCTACATTTCTACGAAACTCATTTAACGCCAAAAAAAACAATAAATAATCACTGATCCCCAGTAATAGACGACTGGGGATTTTTTTATTCGACGAAATAAGTGTGAAGTAGTTGGCAAGTTTAGACAGACTTTGAAATAAAGATTAGATATACTCTTATGAAAGATTCGGCAAAACCAATAATATTTCAAAAACGGGGGGAGGAGAGTGCGATCATTTATGCAGATATTGTTTGTCTGCTCAATGGGCTGATCGATTTTTTACTTTTATGGCTCACTGCAGGAATTCGCAGACAGTCTGTGAAGTTTTGGAGATTAGGAATTGCATCGCTGCTCGGTGGTATCTACTCCATGCTTTACCTTTGGCCAGCATTTTCTTTTATTTTTACGCTTGTCGGGAAAATCACTATCTCGTTGCTGATGGTCTGGATCGCTTTTGGCTTTCATCATCCTCTGACCTACTTTCGCAACTTACGCGTTTTTTACCTTATCTGTTTTTTAGCCGGGGGTGGGGTGATGGCGCTTCATTATGCTTTGCTGGGCAATGTGCAAACGGCTGGAGGGGTTTTTCTGTCTGATTCCAACGCTGGTTGGGGATCCCCTGTTTCGTGGTTGTTGGTGTTAATCGGTTTTCCTCTAGTCTGGCTTTATACAAAATGGTCGTTTCGTTCGTTAGAAGAGAGGAATACAATTGGGGAATTTTTAGTACCGATTCGTATTCAAATTGAGGAAAATGTGATGGAATGCATGGGCTTAATCGATACAGGTAATCAGTTACGGGATCCGATCACTAGGACGCCAGTCATCATGGTTGAGTATTCGCAACTCAAGGATTATCTACCAGCGGTTTTCAAAAAGATGGTCACCACGAAAAACTGGGATCACTCCTTGCATCAACTCCCCCTTGAGTGGATGGTGAAAGTAAGGGTTATTCCATTTCGAGTTACCCGAAGCAGCGGAGAAATGATGCTTGCATTTAAGCCGGATAAAATCGAAATTTGGAAAAATAATGACTGGAATAATATTGGAAATGTGTTCATAGGGATAGATGACGGGCATTTGTCTTCAGATGGGACATATCAGGCTATTATTCATCCATCTTGTTTATCGATGATTGCGTGATTGATTTTTTATCATAGGGAATAGGAGGATATTCTATGCTAGCCAAATGGAAATTGTTGCTTCAGCTTTTTTGGTATCGTCTTTTGTTCTTCGTGGGAATCAAAGGGGAAGAAATTTATTACATTGGTGGAAGTGAGGCTTTGCCTCCGCCTCTCACCAAAGAAGAGGAAGAGCATCTGCTCGCGCGATTGCCGGATGGGGATACAGCAGTAAGAGCGATGTTGATTGAGCGAAATTTGCGTTTGGTGGTCTATATTGCGCGAAAATTTGAAAATACGGGAATCCATATTGAAGATCTTGTTTCCATTGGGACCATCGGATTGATTAAAGCTGTCAATACGTTTGATCCCTCCAAAAAGATCAAGCTTGCTACCTATGCATCGAGATGTATTGAGAATGAGATTTTGATGTTTTTACGAAGGAACAACAAGATTCGTACAGAAGTTTCCTTTGATGAACCGCTCAATACAGATTGGGATGGAAATGAACTCCTATTGTCGGATGTCTTAGGCACGGACAACGATACCATCTATCGAAATATTGAAGATGAAGTGGATCGCAAGATTCTTCAAACCGCTCTATCTCATCTCTCAGAGCGAGAACGTAAAATTATGGAACTTCGCTTTGGGCTGAATGGTCAAGAGGAAAAGACGCAGAAAGATGTTGCTGATTTATTGGGGATCTCACAGTCGTATATTTCAAGATTAGAAAAACGGATTATAAAAAGATTACGTAAAGAATTCAATAAAATGGTATAGTTCTATTATAATTCTATTCAATTATAAAATTTCCTCCTCAGGAGATAATTAACATGAAACCATCCTGGGGAGGTGTAATCCTGTTACAAAACAGCAATGTTATGGTAACAGACTAACGAATGACTCGAAACAAAGTAGAAATTTGCGGTGTTGATACATCGAAATTACCGGTGTTAAAAAATGAAGAAATGCGCAAGTTGTTTCGTAACCTTCAAGCAGGAGATCGCTCAGCTAGAGAAAAACTGGTGAAAGGAAATCTTCGTTTGGTCTTAAGTGTGATCCAGCGCTTTAACAACCGTGGCGAAAACGTTGACGATCTCTTTCAAGTAGGTTGTATTGGGTTGATGAAAGCGATTGATAACTTTGATCTGAGCCAAAACGTCAAGTTTTCCACATATGCTGTCCCAATGATCATTGGTGAAATTCGTCGTTATTTGCGTGATAACAATCCAATTCGTGTATCACGCTCCCTTCGTGATATTGCCTATAAGGCATTGCAGGTGAGAGATACACTAACAAATCGTCATTCCAGGGAACCTACTGTCCAAGAGATTTCCAATGTGCTGAACGTGCCAAAAGAAGATGTGGTCTTTGCACTCGATGCGATACAGGATCCGGTTTCTCTCTTTGAGCCCGTTTATCAGGATGGCGGTGATCCCATCTTTGTGATGGATCAACTGAGTGATGAAAAATCGAAAGATGTCCATTGGGATGAGCAGATCGCGCTAAAAGAAGCGATGGAAAGGTTGAATGATCGAGAAAAAATGATCCTATCCATGCGTTTCTTTGAAGGGAAAACTCAGATGGAAGTTGCCGATGAAATTGGCATTTCACAAGCTCAAGTTTCTCGCTTAGAAAAGGCAGCCATCCATCAAATGAATAAATTTGTTCAGTAAATAATTAGACCATCTCTCAGCTTGTTGACAGTTTGCCCTCCTTTTTATTAAAAAGGAGGGTTTTTTAAGTATCTTTTTGATCAGTTGATTCATATAAATGATCATAAACAAAGGAAGGACGAGGGATATGAAAATCTCAGAGTTGCAATCGAAGGACGTTGTCAATGTAGGCAACGGTAGAAAGTTAGGGAAAATTTACGACCTTGAGTTGTATCTGCTTAAGGGAAGAATTCGATCGCTACTTATTCCAGGTGAATCACGTCTGTTTGGCTGGGTTTCACATGGTCAAGATTGGGTGATTCCGTGGCATCGGATTGTAAAGATCGGATCCGATGTGATTTTGGTGCAACTGGATGAGATAAGTGATGATCCTGTCGAAGATGCTTATTGATCCGTTCGATCCGAAGCTTGGTTATTTCGGCGATGTCCTTCCATCTCCGTCTTTTCAGAAATTTAAAGATGATAAATGAGAATTGCATGAGTTTTCTTTTGCATGGATGCAAGATGCTATATAATATTTCTTTGAAATTACATAATTACGTTCAGACAACACCCATCCATTTTTCACACGAGACATAACGGCTGGAAAGAGTCAATTCAGATCGTAAAGATCTTCATGCCCCATGATGTCGACTTGTGGTAATATGATTAGAGGAGGTTGTGAAATGGAGCCGTTTGTCTATCACAAAAGAGATCTTCCTTTTTTTTCATTGGATGGTTGGCAGGAGCAGTTCCCGCATTTGATTGTGGGAATCAGCGCCAAACACCCAGAGGAAGATTGGCAGATGTCAAACTATGCTTTTCATGTTGGAAACAACCCTGATCTGGTTCGGGAAAATCGAAGAAAATTGACCCAACAGTTGCAAGTGTCTTTCGAAAGTTGGACATGTGCGGAGCAAGTTCATGGGACAAAAATCAAACTTGTAGAATCGGAAGATCGTGGCAAAGGGGGATCCAATCCTCATTCTGCGATTTCAAGTACGGATGGTTTATTAACATTTGAAAATAATCTATTTCTGGCTTCTTTTTATGCGGATTGTGTTCCTCTTTTCTTTTATAGTTCGGATCTCGATCTCATCGGAGTGGCACATGCTGGATGGAAAGGGACGGTTCAAGGAATCGGTCGCAAAATGATCGATCGAATGGTTCAATTGGGGGCGAAAAAAAATCATATTTATGTTGCAATCGGTCCTTCGATTGGCATGCGTTGTTATGAAGTGGATCATCGTGTAATCGAACCATTACAGCGTGAGCTTCAACCGCTCAATTGTTACCAAAACGTTTATGTAAAAGCCGATCGAGCGGATCGCTATTTTGTCGATTTAAAACAGGCCAATGCTCAGATTTTGTTGCATGCAGGGGTTTCCATTGAAAACCTTGTTCAATCCGAGCGATGTACAAGTTGCCAAACCGAATTTTTTCACTCACATCGCAGAGATCAGGGGAATACAGGGCGAATGGTGGCATGGATTGGGAAGAGAGGAGATGAAGCGGGTGTTAGCTGATCGTTGGAATGCCATTCATCAGAGGATTGTACAAGCATCTCACCGAGTCGGTCGAGATCCAAATGAAATAAACGTAGTCACGGTTACAAAATATTTGGATGTGGAGCAGACGAAAGAAATTCTTGATTTGGGTTTGGACCACATCGGTGAAAATAGGACACAGCAAGCGCTTTTGAAGTGGAAGGAGTTAGGAGATCGCGGAACGTGGCATTTTATTGGACGTTTGCAACGAAGAAAAGTAAAGGATATTCTCAATCGGTTTACATATCTTCATTCTCTCGACCGTTTCTCCCTTGCGCAAGAGATTGAAAAAAGAGCGAAAGCCCAAAACACATCCCTTAAATGCTTTATTCAAGTCAATGTATCAGGAGAAAAGACAAAAACAGGAATTTCTCCACAAGATTTGAAAGAATTTTCATTGGAAGTGGCGAATTTATCAAGTATCGAGATTGTTGGTTTAATGACAATGGCTCCTAAAACAGACAATCCTGAGGAGGTACGTCCCCTTTTTCGGGAGTTAAGAGAAAAACAGAGAGAATTGCAACAACTGAACCAGCCGCAATTAACCGTTCCTCATCTTTCCATGGGTATGTCTCAAGATTTTGAGGTTGCCATTGAAGAGGGAGCGACGTGGATCCGTTTAGGATCTGTATTAGTGGGAGAAAGGAGCGAAGAGACATGAGTCAATCGGAAGAGACCAATTCCACTTGGATGAACCGCATCATGGGCTTTTTTGGAATGAACGATGATCATTATGAGGAAGAAGATGATCAAATGGATCCTGTGGTTTCAAAAGGGAAAAGCAACATCGTATCACTCCATACACAAAAGAGTATTCGGCTTGTTTTATTTGAACCAAGGTCGTATGAAGATTCCCAAGAAATTGCAGATAATTTGAAAAGTCATCGTCCCGTTGTGGTCAACCTCCAACTCGTTCGTCGCGATCAAGCGATGCGAATTGTTGACTTTTTAAGTGGAACCGTCTATGCTTTGGGCGGAAGTATTCAAAAGGTAGGACCCCATATCTTCATTTGTGCACCGGCAAATGTCGATATTCAAGGAACCATCACGGAAATGTTGGAAGAAAAAGAGCTGTTTTAGGGGCTCCGAATTGAGGTGACAAGTTTCGAATGGTTGTTCTTCTAAATTTGATCAATCTTGCATTTTACATTTATAGTATTCTGATCATCATCTATGTATTGTCGTCGTGGCTACCCCAATTGCGACAATCCGCTTTTGGGATTGTCCTTGGAAAAATTGTTGAACCCTATCTTTCCGTATTTCGCCGATTTATACCACCACTGGGGATGATTGATCTCTCTCCAATCGTCGCGTTGTTTGCACTACAGTTTGTTCAAAGAGGATTGATCTTTTTGATTAGTCTGCTGCTAAATCCAGGACAAATTATAGGGATATTTGGATAGTGGATACTGATGAAAGCCAAACATGCTAATATATTCGCTCATTATCACCCCAGTGA
>JANWJM010000005.1 GCA_025449475.1 Thermoactinomycetaceae bacterium | reverse complement strand
TATAAAGTCAATTTGATCATTGATGTTGAGAATGTGGGTCGCGTAGTCGAACCCATCATAGAGAAAAAGAAAAAGAAGAAGAAGGATAAGGATACGTTTAAAGGCTATCAGACGACATTGGATTTGGAGCCCGAAAAACGACTGGAGCGGGTTTCGGCCATCTTGGATGCCGTTTATCATCTAAGTGGTCTGGCCAAGCAAGCGAGGGCAGCAAGCTCATTAGCGCCGGAGATTCTCTTTATAACGGTAAAAAAGACATACAATCAGCGCGGCTTGCATTACCTTGATTTGGATCAAAACCGTCACATTCATGTCGAACGGTTAGCGCTGGGCTTAAAAGAACATCAGATGTTGCAAGATCAACTATGCGTTGGATGGACGCCGGGGATCATTCAAAATGAAACCGAGGTTCAAAAGGTCTTGCAAGAACAAGGAATCCCGATCGTCAGCGTCTTGGAAGCAATTGAATGGGCAAAATCTCAGCTTCGTGATCATCTGTGAAGGTTCTAACTGCTGATTTAACCATTCCCGGCTGGTGTTCGTTTCGGATTCCCCATAGCATAAATACTCACTTAACGTATCTCGCTCCCCCTCCAACAACCATATATGGTCTAATTGCAAACGCATTAGGAATGAGGCAAGATGATTATTCATTATTGGTAAAGTTAGGGATAAATGTAAGAATACTGAATCAAGGGGAAGTTGTCGAAACTTTTTCTCGTTGGCAGAAATGGAACCCAGGCAAAGATAATATGTATACAACCTTGATGAAACAGAAGATCATCCAACCTGCTTATCGGATTTATCTTTCCAGTTCTGAATCCATCCTTGAAGCGATTGCGGAGGCACTGTTGAATCCCGCTCGGCTGCTGTATCTAGGGGAATCTGACGACGTTGTTGAAATTCATGGGATCCAGATGCAAAAGACCGAACCCATTTTCACGAGACAAATGATGAGCGCGGTCCCAGTGGAGGACTGTCAAGAAAACGAGGTGGTCAATGCGGATGTGTCTATCTGTCAGTGGCCGGTTCGATTTCAAGAAGGACAACGATCGCAATATCATATCACCTATCAATTGGTTTATATCGGAAAGGAGATCATCTTTGCAGAACCGATCCCAAGCTTGCGATTAACACATACCAACGATGTGATTGTCTTAAGGAGTGTCGATCATGGTGAGCAAAGCTAAACCTTATCATGATTTGCTTCCCCATCTGCTCGATGCATGGGAAGTATTCAACGATTATTGGCGGCGTCATGAGCGGTTTTTATCCACTTTCTGTCATCGCTATGAGTTGGAGATGAAGGAGGTCTACTCATTATTAAGTCTAGCGGTGTATCTCCATGATATCGGCAAAACCAATCAGCAATGGCAAATCTATTTAGAGGGGGAGCAAAAACAGACCAAAGTTTCGCATCCCTTATTATCGTTTGCAACCTGTTGGTGTTTGTTTGAGCAGTGGTATGGATCACGTTTTTATGAGAACGTCCTGTTTCGCACGATTCTAACCAGTGTATTAGCACACCATCATATGTTGCATCAAAATAGTTATCAACATGTGCGACAGATGAAACCATTTTGTTTGCCGGCTGATGAAGTCAATTCGATTATACAAGTATATTTCGAAAAGGAGAACAATTTTTTTCCGCCATATTCCCCACTTTCACAAGACAAATTGTCTTGGACCGGACCCGAGTTGGCAGAGAAAGTAAAGCGATTACGCCAACTGACGGAGATCCATGCCGAATCAAGAAAAAAAGGAAGATTAGAAAAGGCATTACATACTTTTTTTCTAAGTGTGATCTGCTTGTGCGATAATCTATCCAGTCGAATTGGACAGCAGCAATACGAACAATTGGGGCTTCAAATGAAACAACAAATTACCGTGAATGAAGAAACATTAAAAAAAGATGCTCAAGATTGGATCCCCAGTACAGAGATCTGTCAAATTTCGAATCAAGTCTTTCAGGCGCCCAACGCATTACAAGCAGCAGTGAAAAAAGAGATTCAACCCTTTAT
Source organism: Thermoactinomycetaceae bacterium (assembly GCA_025449475.1). Lineage (GTDB taxonomy): Bacteria > Bacillota > Bacilli > Thermoactinomycetales > Thermoactinomycetaceae > JANWJM01. Next base: position 3,210 of record JANWJM010000005.1, on the reverse strand, counting down.
GGTTATCCGTGCAGGGTGTGGGGAAGGGAAGACGGGAGCGGCACTCACTTTTGCTCGTTATTGGATGGAGAACGGACAGGCGAATCGGATGATCTTTACTTTACCAACCAGGTTTTCAGTCAATTCCATGTATTTGGATTTAATTGCGCCAGATAAATATAACTTTCCCAAGCATATGGTTGGTCTTTATCATTCAGAAGCATCAAAATTATTGACATCGACGGTTGAGCTAGAAGACGAGTCCAAACAATCTCTTTCGGCTTTTGTGGATGATTTGATGTTTCGTAATCATTTTTATCAACCAACGATTACGGTTTCGACGATTGACCACTTATTATATAGCTTGATCCATGCTCATAAATATGCGGATCGCGCATTTGGAAATATTCTTCAGTCAGTGATTATTTTTGATGAAATTCATTATTATGAACGTTATACCTTACAAAAAATAGTCGAATGTATACGGATTTTAAAACTTCTTCAAGTTCCACACTTGCTGATGTCGGCCACGCTACCTGAATCCTTTTTAAAGCAGCTGAACAAAATGGGCAAGAAAAAGAAATATGTCACATTGATCAGTGAAGGGAGGACACCCGATCAGGGAGCAGTCAAAAGTCCATTTCGAATTCACAAAGCTTCGACGCCTCTTTATGATCCAAACACCAAGTTAAGCTTGGAGGCGAAGAAGCTCATCGAAGAACATCTTCCCTATCGACAAATGATCATTGTCAATCAAGTGGAACGAGCTAAAGCGATTGCAAAAGAGTTAATGCAGCGTTATCCAAATCATAACATTATCTGTTATCACTCAGAGTTTACAGCTTTAGATCGACAGATGAAAGAAAAATGCATCAAAATCTTATTCAAAGATCGGGATCAGCGAACACTTGCTGAAAAGGAAACCTTAGCCAAGCATGGCTTCCAGGATCAGAATGCGGTGATATTGGTCACGACTCAAATTTGTGAGCTGAGTTTAGACATTAGCTGTGATGTACAGTTGACGGATTTAGCACCCATTGACGCTTTAGCACAGCGCGGAGGTCGCCTTCATCGCAATGGCATCCGCCCTTGTTTAAATCACTGTCGGTGTACGATTTGTCAATCTCGTCATGATTTACCGACTGACTTTCAATATAGGATGGTGGTTTTCCCACTCGATTTCGAGGAACAATATGCTGCTTATCCATATGTTGATGAGCAAGCAGACTCGCCCCATCATTTACTTCAACGTAGTTGGGAGTTATTAGGAGAGACATATACATTTCCCAATGTAGTCAATTGGGTGAATCAATTATATCCCGATTTTCATCGATTAGAAGATCGACAACTCAGAGAGTACTTTTATCAAGATATTATTTTTGGCAAGCAACCCAAAGATCGATTTGGGAAAGAGTATGATGCGGATGAAAGCGAAGGGCTTTTTCGTGTTCGACAATCCCACTATCGTACGATTGATGTCATTCCTTATGTGTATCAGAAGAAAGTGATGTCAGAGATGGATCTTTCGGGTCATTCAAAAAGGGAGTTATCCAAAAACATTTATCGAGTTGTGCGGGACTATTCCGTTCCGATGAAGCAAGTTCGCTTTTTTAGGCAGATGAGTCAAATCCGAAAGTATCCCATTGATGCAGATGGACAGACGGTTCTAACTTTTGCAGAGATCCCCTATGATGAGAAACTTGGTTTTTCCTATGATGAAGTTGTTCCTTCATCGCAATATTTCGATATGATTTAAAGGAGTTGTCATGGATATCCATTCATTGGGTGGTCAGCATTTTTATTATTTGGAGAGTTGTAAAAGGCAGTTATGGTTATATTTGCGGCAGATTAATTTAGCAGGTGGACATGAGCCAGTAGAATTAGGGAAATTCATTCATGAGGAAACTTATAAAAATGAGAAAAAAGAGATCCAAATTGGCGGGTTTAAGATTGATTTTATCCATAAAGATGGATATGTACACGAAACAAAATCCTCAAAAACGATCAAACCAAAACATCAATCACAACCTTTATTTTATGCCTATTATTTACGATATATGATGGGTTTTGAGCATATCCAAGGAGCAAAGATTCACTATCCTCTACTAAATAAAGTGAAGACGATTCCCTTAGATCAATCAGCCAAAGCAATGATTGAAAATAAGATCGATCAAATCTTACAAATTGCGAAGGAAAAGCAGATGCCAGATGTCCATTCGAATAAAGGGTTATGCCAAAAATGCGCGTATTATGAATTTTGTTATATTTGAGATCGGGAGGAGTGTTCGATGTCGAAAAGACCCTTTTACATCACGCGCGAAGGTCAAATAAAACGTCAACATCATACCCTTCGCTTCGATCATTCAGAAGGCCATGTCTATCTCCCGGTGGAACAAATCGATGCATTGTATGTAATGAATTCGCTTCAACTGAATACGAAGCTTTTGGAATTTTTCAGTAGCAAACATATTCCGATCCACTTTTTTAATTATTATGGTTTTTATACAGGGAGTTTTATGCCTACTGAGCAGCAAGTCTCTGGTAATGTTCTAATCAAACAGGCGCTTGCGGCGAATCGATTGGAGAGCAGGTTATCATTGGCAAAGGAGTTTCTACGTGGTGCACATGCGAATATGATGAAAAATATTCGAAAGATCCAACGTGACGTTTCTTCTCCACAGGTTGATCATTTGACAGAAGAGATTAAAGAAGATATGAAAAAGGTTCGATCAACATCGAGTATCGCTCAATTGATGGGCATCGAGGGAGTCGTACGAAAAAAGTACTATCAGATGATTGATCAAGCGATGTACATCAGGAATCCTGATTTTGTGATGAGTAAACGAGTGAAGAGACCTCCAAATAACCGGATGAACGCACTAGTCTCTTTCGTTAATTCATTGGTTTATGCAACGATCCTAAGTGAGATTTATCATACCCACTTAAATCCGACGATCAGTTTTCTCCATGAGTCAACCGAAAGGCGATATTCACTTTCGTTGGATATCAGTGAAATCTTTAAACCCCTCCTTGCAGATCGGCTCATCTTTAAATTAGTAAATGCAAAAATATTAAATCGCCGATCCTTTGATCAGATGGGTGGCATCTGTTATTTAAATGATGACGGCAAAAGAAAAGTGTTAGCTCACTATTCTGAGCGGTTAAATACGACCATCAAGCATCGATCGTTAAACAAGCGAGTGAGTTACAGAAGGTTGATTCGGTTGGAGT
>JANWJM010000004.1 GCA_025449475.1 Thermoactinomycetaceae bacterium | reverse complement strand
TAAAGCAGAGATCTCAGCTCCAAAACCAACGGTTCGGGGAGCTTCATGCACGATAACGGCTCTACCTGTCTTTTTGACAGAACGAAAAATACTCTCCTCATCCAACGGAACCAGCGTACGTAGATCGATCACTTCACAAGAGATTCCTACCTTTTCCATTTGAAAAGCTGCCTTTTGAACAATAGGTGTCATCGATCCCCAAGTAAGTAACGTTACATCTTTCCCCGTCTTGATTGTTCGTGCTTTCCCTAATGGAATGATATACGCTTCATCTAGAACAGATTCTCGCATCCACCGATACATTTTAATCGGCTCTAAAAAGATAACAGGATTGGGATCCGCGATGGCCGCAAGCAACATTCCTTTTGCATCAGTTGGAGTAGAAGGCATCACTACTTTCAATCCAGGGATATGTGCAAATAGACTCTCTGTTGATTCGGAATGGAGTTCAGGTGCTGAGACCCCTCCCCCAACAGGAACTCGAATCACGAGAGAAGGTGATACATTTCCTTGCGTACGTGTTCGAAAACGAGCCAAATGAGAAACAATCTGTTCAAAGGCAGGATAAATAAAACCCATAAATTGAATTTCTGCCACCGGTTTGAATCCATTGATGCATAGCCCAATCGATGTTCCAATAATCGCCGATTCTGCTAAAGGCGTATCAATCACGCGATGATCCCCAAATTTTTCCCATAAGCCATCGGTCGCTCGAAAAACACCTCCATTTTTTCCGACATCCTCCCCTAAAATTAAGACGGAAGGATCCGACTCCAGAGCAATTCGAAGAGCATCACAAATCGCTTCGACCATGGTCATCTGCGCCATGCCACTTCCCCCCACTTCTTCTCTCTGCAAATACATGGGCAAAGAGATGTTGTTTTGAGGGTTTTTCCATCCGCTCAATGGTTGTCAAAGCTTGTTTGAATGTTTCTTCACAATCCTTCATCCATGCTTGTTCGTCATCATCTGTCCACAATTCTTCTTCCCTTAGCAGTTTCTCATAACGCAAAAGAGGGTCTTTTTTACGCCAAGCATTCTCTTCTAATCGGCTTCGATATTTTGTCGGGTCATCCGCTGTCGTATGTCCATTTAAACGATACGTAACTGCTTCGATTAAAATGGGCTTTTTTTGAGACGCTGCGCGCTTCAAATACTCCTGAATCACATCGAAGACCGCCAAGACATCATTCCCATCTACCTGGATCCCTTCCATGGAAAAACCTTTTGCCTTTTCAACAACCGTTTCGGTTGCCGATTGTCTCGAAAATGGAACACTGATCGCATATCCGTTATTTTGACAGAAAAAAATGACAGGAAGTTGAAAAACGCCTGCAAAATTACATGCTTCATGAAAATCTCCTTCAGATGTCGCCCCATCACCGAAATAAGCAATTGCTATCGAATCTTCATTCCTTAACTTTGCAGCCCAAGCTGCACCTACCGCATGTGGAAGATGTGTCGCAATCGGAACGGATGGCGGCAAAACCCGAACCGCTGGAGGAAATTGATTCCCTTCAACCCTTCCCATCCAATACAGCAGGATCTGATGCAGTGGAACGCCCACTACCAAAGCAGCACCATGATCACGGTAAGTAGGAAACATCCAATCTTGATTTCGGAGAGCGAACGCACTTCCTACTTGGGCAGCCTCTTGCCCTGCTAACGAAACATAGGTTCCTAAACGACCCTGGCGCTGCAAGGATATACAACGTTTGTCTACATACCTAAGAAGACGCATCCATTGATACATCCTTCGCTTTTGATCATCGGATAACTCTTCCCAGATACTTTGACCTTTATTTGTTAAACGTCCATCAGGCAAAATATAGTTCAGCAAATAAACCCACGCCTTTCTTTTTGCCTATCTGCCTACTATCTTATGAAGTGAATGAAAATATGTTCAAAAAAAATAAAAACTTGCCGATTGGCAAGTTTTAGATTCTTAATGAAATTCTCCTCATAAAAAAACTTATCCTTATTCAGAAGATACTGTTGATGCGTATTTGGCAGTCTCTTCCACACACTTTTTACAAATAATTTTCTCTCGAAAATAAAACAGTTTCTCCATATTTCCGCATAAAACACAACAGGGATTATACTTTTGTAAAACAATACTGCTATTGTTAACAAAGATTTCAACACCATCATGGGGTTGTATATCCAACAAATCACGCAGTTCTTTGGGTAACACAATCCTTCCTAAGTGGTCTACTTTTCGAACAATGCTCGTTCCTTTCATTACACGACCTCTTTCTATTGGTGTCTGAATGAAAGGTGTTCGGTATGCAGCTTTAAGGTACGGCATGATTTGTTTTTGAATTGATATCTCCTGTTGACCCCGAGGTTAAGTGATCATCTCCGCCTTGGTCTTTGGACGGACTTTGTGAGTTTTCATCATTCTTTTTCTCTTCATTCTTCCAAGGCGGCTGTAGATCTTTTAAATTCTCTTTCTTTATAGGTTGGTCTGGTTCCGAAAAATGATCCGTCGATTTTCCATTTTCATTCGATGGATGAGTGTCTGTTTTGGGTTGTTTGGGATCCGATGAATTAGGTGTCGTCTGCTTCTTCTCCTCTTCAGTCGCAATCTCTATCCATTCATTTTCCGTTGGAGGATGCTTTAGCGATTTGATCTCATCCGTTAGCTCAGAAATTGAAGATTCAGCGATCTGTTCAACTGGAATCTCTTTTCCTTCTTTTTTGCTTAATAACCAAACGCCAAATTTCCCTGGTGTTAACCCAGCTTGATCCACTTTGGGTTTAATCTCTTTCGGCATGGGAAAGGAAAAAACTTCTACATCCAACGCTTTTTTTCCAATCTGAGTGTCGTTTTCAACGACTGTTTGAATGGACCGTAGTGTAGAGGTGCTACTTCCCTTCTCGTTGATCGCGGAGAGTATAATCTTATCTTTCTTTTTCAAATATCCTCTTGCCTTTGCTTGTTTTAAGTAATCCACGACAACTTTATTCACAGGTTGGTCGTTCCAATCTATTTTCTCCACCAACATTTTTGCTTGGTGACTCAGGGGACGAATCTGAACAACCTCTAACTTTTCATTGAGCCCCATCTCGACTCCTGGTTCAATCTCTACATAGACATGTGTATGCGCATACGCTTCGTGATCCAAGAAGAGGGGGAATAGAAAAAAGAAGACCAATACAGCCGCTACAGCCCCGGATATGTATGCTTTCCAGTTTCTCCTCCGTGGAACCTGATCAACTGAGAAAGAAACTTCTTCTCCAATCTCTATATGGGAATCTTGCTTAGGAATTTTTTTAAATAAGCCATCTGCTGTCATAACAACCACATGTTTAGACTGAATATCGATTACAATCCCTCGTTGCATCTTATCTTTGAATACACCTCCTTTTTCCCACTACAGATCAAGATATTCACGGATTAATGGAAGATCTTCCACAAACAAAATCGCTAATGCTGTCAGATAGATCCGGTGCCTTGACAATGTTCTCCTGTGTAGACCTAATTCGTCAATGAGTTGCTTTTTTAGTCTCTTTCTGGCTAGAAAATCTTGTAAAAGTTGCTTATTGGACGCAAGCTTTTTGGCAATTTGAAACAAGTTCTTACGCGTATCCCGATGCTTTGGAGATTTCTTGATCAATTCATCCATCGTAATCCCATATTTTTTTAGCGCCTGTGCGAAAATCGTAATCTCCAATTTCCGCATCTGAGCTAACTCATCTCGTTGAAAGTTTTCATACGAGTGTGCAATGATTCCTGGGTGATTCGACTCCTCCTCCTGCGAATTTGAATGATATAAAGATACTTGATTCGCATGTCTTTTTTGTTGACGAAAATAATCGACTAATCGACCATGAATGACTAAGTAGGCAAATGACATAAAAGCACTTTTCTGCGATTCATCATATTTTGTGATTGCTTCATCCAGTCCTTCCAATGCAATCGCATATTCATCATCTTGCTTAGTAATCAACCGCTTACTAATTTTCGAGGCAATTTTTAATACTTGTGGCTCCAAATCCTTAAGCAATTCATTCCGCTCTTCAGGAGAGCCGGTCATTTGCACATGGTGCACTCGCCATTCAACATTGGGATTGTTTCTTTTCCTACTCCCAAATACCCGGAACATGCAATACCGACACCTCTCCTACCTATTTATTCGGACTCAGTTAATCTTTTGTGTCTCAAAGAGAACAAGATTTATTGTATCACTTATCAAGTGTAGTTGAAATATCACCCAAAGGTATTATTAAAAAATTAGAAAAATAGGATGCGCTACGAGGTAAAAAAGAAAAAAGAGTATACCTAGAGTATACAACTAAAATCACTAATTAGTAGCGAGTTCCATTCGAAGTAATGTTAACTTTTCCTATGTTATTATTTTTCCAGCCATCAAATAAACTTTTTAATCAATACTTCTCGGAGTTATTCCAGAAAATTTTTTAAAGTCACGCATAAAATATGATTGATCCTAAACATTCAGAGCATAAGCACATCGCTTAACCGCTCATATTCACCGGTTTCCATCAATCGAATCGCTTCATGAAACCAAATATAAAATCGGGGTGTAACACCAACCGTTTTTTGACGTTCGGATACGTGACGATTCACTCGAAATTTTGTCCGTAAAAAGGCAGAAATAAGATGGATGCATTCCTGGAGATTTTCGGCATTCATCAATTGAATATGCAGATCTTCCCCCGAAAAATCAGAGTACCATCTGTTTCGCATTGGTTAGATTGGAAGCATCCATACCAAACAATGTTTTTAAAGCATATGGTTTCAGTACCGCTTGCACAGAAATGAAAGATCCGTTTATAAAATGCATAACTGCGAGTTCCGCAATCCTTCATATTCCGCGATTCTCAAACAATCAACATCCCTGCTAAGATCTTTGGTGGGGATATCTGACGAAATGTAATCGTTTTCATAACCTCCTCTCCTTTCCATGCATTTCTCCAACAATCCCTTTATCCATTTTCTTCTATTTCACTCGGACTCATTCTTAGTGAGGCGATAGGGATATCTACTAAAATGACGATTTTATACAATTCATCAAAATGGATGATCTGGTATTTATGAATTATATCAAAAAAATGTCCTAGGGTAAAAAGGAGTGAAAGGTATGAGCAAAATGGTAGCGATCGAACACTTATGATCTGTTACATAGACAACCATAGGAATTTTTATTTGCTGGTTTTCAATTCAAGCTTTATCGGCATCCGTTCCAAAAAAGCAGTAGCTATTTTTGATGATTTGACACGCTAAAACATCTTTATCCATTTGTCTGATTTCAGCTAACCGCTCAATCACTTGCTCCAGCAATTTGGGAGTAGTGGGCTGATTTGAAAAAGGTCCTTCAAATTGCCATGGTCCATCTGTCTCCACCATCATCAATGATAATGGATAGCTTGCTGCAATCTGCGCCGTTTCATCGTTATACCAAATATCGGGAGTAAATGAGACATAACAACCGGCATTCGCCAATCGATCGAGTGTATGTGGATCTGTCTTGATCCAATGAAAATGAGCTCTTTTAATGTGGTACTCTTGAAGGAAATCAAGCATTTGAGCCACATCTTTTCGCACTGCATGCAGAATCACAGGTTTTTTCCATTCTGCCGCAATCTCTAACAGGTTTCGTAAAATCGCCTCATCGACTTGTGGCGAATTCTTTTTCACATAGTATGGGAGCCCAATTTCACCGATCGCATCAATCTGATCGATCTCTTGGCGAATGTAGCGAATCAAT
>JANWJM010000003.1 GCA_025449475.1 Thermoactinomycetaceae bacterium | reverse complement strand
TATTGTAGTAAGGTGCTTTTGCCACTGGTACAATTTTTTGCTTATTTGAAGAGCTGTCGGTTAGACTGTTCATAAAAGCATTCAATTTCTTCGGTGTGGTATATTTAAATATCTCTGAAACTGCTACTTTTATTCCCGTTTGACTTTCGATTACATTTGACAGACTGACTGCTTTTAACGAATCTCCACCTAGCTCAAAGAAATCTTGGTCTTTACTAATCTCTTCATATCCCAGCACAGACTTATAGGCATCAATAATGCATTCCTCTAGGGATTCTGTTCTCTCAAGAGTAACAGCAACCTGTTCCGATCCTTCTAAGACTTTCTCCAAATCCCGATGGCTTCTCTCATTTTCTCCATTCAAATCCAAGGAAATCTTTATCGAATATGGTTTTTTCTCGAAATGATAAGCTGGAAGTGGGATCCTGTTTCTTACCTTGTCGCCCATAAATTTCTGCCAGTCAAGTTCGATCCCTGCACTCCATACAAGTCCTAGCTTTGCATAGACATATTCCAAATCGTTCTCTTTTTCTACTGGATGCCGTAGGATATTCAGGAACGTCTGACCTTCTTTTCTATCTTTATGCTGAAGTGCGAAGGTACATAAGGATCTTCCTGCACCTACTTCGATATATACCGCATTCTCATCCTCGAGGATTAATTCAAGATCCTTGTCAAATTCTACTGGATGTATAATATGCTCGGCCCAGTAATTAGCGGTATTCATTTCATTCTCGTCCACCCACCTGCCGGTCACATTAGAAACAATCGGAAAGAATGGATGATGCATATCAAATGATTTCAGAAATTCGCCAAATTCCGTTGCTGCCTCCTGCATCATATCGGTATGAAAGGCATGAGAAGTTCGAAGTATGGTCGCCTTGATTCCTTTTTCGGTCACGATTTTTTCAAATGCTTCAATCGCTTCCTCGGTTCCACCAACTACACAACGATCCGATGTATTATTTAATGCCAAGGAAACACCATCAATCAGCATCTTTTCCACTTCGTCTGCACTGTTCATCACCGCAAGCATGACACCAGGTTTCTGCTTTTGCATGATATCTCCACGTGCTCTGACAATCTTTACGGCATCTCCTAGGCTCCAAACACCAGCAACCGCAGCCGCTGTTACTTCACCAATACTATGCCCGATAAAACCATGAGGCTTTACGCCAAGTTCGATCAGAATGCTTGCAAGGGCATATTCCGTCACAAATAAGGCAAACTGACTATTTCTTGTCTGATTAATCAGAGCAGGATCTGCCTCTCCATATAGGACCGCAAAGAAGTCCTTTCGTTCCTCTTCACTTGATAACCTAAGGATCTCGTCCACATACGCGCGATATCGCTTACCTAGATAGCTGTCTGTTGCCTCATACAAATCTCTTCCCATACCTTGATACTGGCTTCCCTGTCCTGAAAACATAAAGTAAACTTTCTTGTTTTCATGGGTTTTTTTACTGCCACTCTCAAGAACTTCTTCGATAAATTCATCTACATCGATATCTCTTCCAAAATCCTCATGGACAACAATGGCTTTTCGATAGTTGAAATGCTTTCTTCCTTCCATCAGTGTCCAAGCAACATCGGAACGGTTGATTTTTTCATCCGAGGCCATAAACTGCAGCGTTGCTTTGATATTCTTTTGCAATGCATTTTCTGTTTTTGCCGAGAAAAGAAGAAGATTCGTTTTTTCTGCAACACTGCTGTTTCTTGCCACTGGTGCTTCTTCCAATACCATATGTGCATTGGTTCCACCAACACCAAACGAGTTGATTCCTGCCCGAAGTGGAAGGTTATTTTCGTTTTTCCACTCCATTCCATGACCCTGTACGACAAATGGAATCTCAGCAAAGTTGATCTTTGGATTTGGAACCTTATAATTCACAGTTCCAGGGATATATTTATTCTGAAGGCTCAGTGCGACTTTAATCAGTCCGGTTACTCCTGCTGCTGTATCCGTATGTCCGACGTTTCCTTTTACAGAGCCTAGGACACAATAACCTTTTTTATCTGTTGCAAATGCTTTGGTCAGTGATTCGACTTCAATGGGATCGCCCAATATGGTTCCAGTTCCATGCGCTTCAATATAGCCCACCGTTTCCGGATCAATCTCTGCACGTTGATAGGCTTCTCTGACTACTTCTGCCTGTCCATCTACACTTGGGGCGGTAAAACCAGCCTTTTGGCTTCCGTCATTATTGACAGCAGAACCTTTAATGACGGCGTAGATATGGTCCCCCGATTCTAATGCGTCCTCTAGTCTCTTCAATACCACGATTCCCATTCCGTTGGAAAATACCGTCCCTTTTGCATCTGCATCAAACGGGCGACAATGTCCATCCGGTGAGAACATCATTCCATCCTGATACATATAACCACCATCATTTGGAAGCTCGACTGTAACACCGCCTGCTATCGCAATATCACATTCTCCCAGCATAAGAGACTGGCTGGCAAGATGTGCAGTTACTAGTGTCGTAGAACATCCGGTAAGAGAGGAGAAGACAGGTCCTTTAATGTTGAATTTATATGCAAGTCTTGTTGCAAGAAAATGATTGGTGCTCATGGTAAATGCCTGATACATATCGCTATAATTTCGAGCGTTGCCCAGCGCTTCGTTATACCACTGGAAATCATCTGAACCTCCGATAAAGATTCCCATTTTATCCTCTGTCGAACCTGGATAATATCCCGCATCCTCCAAAGCCTCCCATGTTCCTTTATACAAAAGTCTTAGCTGAGGAGACATGAGGTTTACTTCGCTTGGTGTATATTCAAAGAATTCCGAATCAAAATAGTCAATATCATCCACACGTCCCTTAGCTTTTACATAATTGCTGTTCAAAAATGTTTCATCGCTGATGCCAAGGTTACGCAGTTCCTCATCATTGTAAAAATAGATGCTTTCTTTTTCATTTTTCAGGTTGCTCCAGAACTCTTTAATACTTGAGGCACCTGGAACATCAATGGCCATTCCAATGATGGCAATATCAGAGTAAATTGCTTTTCTCTTTCTCTTAAAATAATTCTTTCGGTCCTGAAGTGTCGCTTTTTCATTTTTCATCAGATGCTCAGACAAAAGCCGGATCGTCGGAAGCTGGAATAAAGCGGTGATGGAAAATTCCTTATCAAGCACTTGCTTTAACTTGTTATGTACTAGTATCGCTGCCATGGAATGACCACCGATTTCAAAGAAATGGTCATCGATTCCCACCCGGTCAATCCCTAATACCTCTTTCCAGACTCTAGCAATGACATTCTCCAGTTCAGATTCCGGAGCCTGTTGCTTCTTAAGAGAATGATTTTTATAAGTTGTATCCGCTATTAGTACTTTTCTGTCTGTTTTTCCACTACTGTTAACCGGCAGTTCCTTCATATGAACAAAGAAGGATGGAATCATATAAGCAGGTACATGACTGCTCAAAAATTCTCTTAACTTTGCCGCTGGTATTTCCTTTTGGGCCAGATAATAGGCACACAGAACTGGTAGCTGGCTCGATGACCGCTTTGTTACCACTACCGCTTTTACCATGCCTTCATACTGTGCCAAGGCATTTTCAATCTCGCCTAGTTCAATACGCAATCCGTTGATTTTAACCTGAAAATCCAGTCTGCCCATAAATTCCATACTTCCATCAGGAAGAAATCTAGCAAGGTCCCCTGTTTTATACATTTTCTTAAACCAGACCGGATCTTCATTTTCATCATAGAATGGATTGTCACAGAATTTTTCTCGGGTGAGCTCTTCTTTATTCAGATAACCACGTGCCAAGCCTACTCCGCTTAAAACTAACTCACCAGGCACTCCAATCATCTGCAGTTGATTATTTTCATCTACTACAAACCATCTGATTTCATTTAAAGGATGTCCAATCGATACATTTGAAACATCTTTACATCCTTTAATCGAATAATGCGATGCCCACATGGTGCATTCTGTCGGTCCGTAAACATTTTCCAGCTTCACATCCAAGCCAGTCTGGAAAAATTTCTCAATGATATCCGGTGTTACTGCTTCGCCCCCAACAAAAACCCATTTTAACGATGTTAATTTTTCCACATTCTTCTTTTCGCTTAACAGCTCTAAGAACATACGGAGCATGGTTGGCACAAAATTAAGATGTGTCACCTGATAATTCTCGATATATTCCAAAATCAGTTCCGGATTCTTCTCGCCATCATGCTCTAAGATGCACAAAGCACCTTTTCCCATAAACCAGCCATACAGTTCCGTTCCCGAAATATCAAAGGAAAATGGAGTTTTATACAGATAAACATCCCCCTCCTCTACAGGAAAACGTCTTTCCAAATCCATAGTGGTATTCACAACACTATGATTTTCAATCATTACCCCTTTTGGTTCCCCTGTGGAGCCGGAAGTATACTCAATGTACGCCAGGTCATACGGATTCAAAGCTATGTCCGGATTGCTGTTATCACCGGTATAGATCTCATTGTCGTCCACAAAAAGAATTTGCTTATCTTCACAGAACTGAGAATCCAGGTCCTTGCTTGTGATAAAAATGGAAATATCTGCGTCCTTAAAAATATATTGTTTTCTACTTACTGGATAAAAACTTTCGATTGGTACATACGCACAACCAGCTTTCAAAATCCCTAATATGGCAAGTACCATTTCTTTTGAACGCTTTAGCTGTACCCCGATTACTTCATTATCCTTTTTCTTATGGAGTAGAATTTTCTTCGCTATTTGATTCGCCTTTTTATTGACCTCTTCATACGTCATGCTGCCGCCATCATAAATAAGTGCTGTATGTTCCTTATAGGCGCTAACTCTTTCCTGGAAAATCTCCATAATATGCATGGGCTTATATTCGAAAAAGGAGGTTTGATTGAAATCATACAGGATTTTTTCTTTTTCCATTTCCAAAAACAGTTCGATATCCTTCACAGGCACTTCCGGATGCTCTGTTACGACCTCTAACATTTTGATAAAACGTCTGCCAAGCATATCAATCATTTCTTCTGCATAGATGTCAGACTTATACTGAATTTTAATCATGTCACCATCCGGCATCTTACTTAGAATGACCATCATATTTCCTGGGAATGTAATACTTTCCATTTCATATGTCTCGCATACTATGCCTTCCCATGCCGGTTTACTAAATCTGTCATATACAAAAGAAATATCAAATATGGACTGCATTCCGGTATATACATTGGATGCCGCTTCTCGGG
>JANWJM010000002.1 GCA_025449475.1 Thermoactinomycetaceae bacterium | reverse complement strand
CACCTTCTCTTTCTCCTGAATGCTCTGTTAGGTTTAGTACTCTACTATCTCTGTTTGTGGAAACTGCCGTTGGAAGAACGATCGATACAAGTCATGAGGAGCGGGCTAAGAGCAATAGTCCCCATTTTCTCTATCATCCTTCTTGCAACTGGTTTTTCGCCGTATGGGGAGATAGGGGGAATCCCCACCATCTTCTTTTTACTAACGGGACTCGGGCTGATTCTTTTTTGGTATGTGAAAGAAAAAAAAACGTTGCAACTCAAAAAGCAAACCTTTTTGTTATTGACTGAAGCATTTTGCGCTTTTATTGCGAGCAGTCTCGTCTTTCTGATTCCTTTTTATTTCACCAAAGAGCTTGAATTTGATTCATTTTCAATGGGTTTCCTTTTCCTTCTCTTACTTATGATTTTTCTGATTGCTAGAAATATTAGGAAGCGGGTCTTCGCGCACCGATCTGTTTATTTTCAGATGTTGATTCGTTCAGCACTTCTCCTTGTTGGTCTAATCCTGATTCTGCCACTTCATCCATCATGGAATTGGATGGACCTAGTGATTCGATTGTCGATCCTGAGCGTGGGATACGGTTTCTCCGCAATCAGTGTTCATAAGCATTGTTTTTCTCTTTATGCATGTTGGATGATTGGTTGGGTCATGGGTCCGATTCTGTGTACCTTAATCTGGACGCCCAATATGGTGGAGACGTTACCCAATCTGATCGATATGCGAATCATCCTTTACATGTTGATTCTGTTTGTCTTGTTATCGTTACTCGGTGCAATCGGGCTCTTGATGGGGATGCGAGTAGTAAATCGACAAGAGGAGGCTTAGCGGCTGATTAAAGGGATCGCTTTCTATGTTAATAAGCGGAAGGGTTGGGGTTGGGCATTTAAAAAAAGGTCTACATCGATTACTACGGAGAAACGATGAGTTATTAGAAAGGGAGAGAAAAGACAAATGATCATTGTGACGACACCAGATATTCCCCACTATCGCATTAAAGAAGTAAAAGGAACTGTTTTTGGTTTAACCGTAAGATCACGAGGACTTGGGAAAGATATTCTAGCAGGTCTGAAAGGCTTGGTGGGTGGCGAGGTTGGTCAATACACGGAGATGCTCGAAGATGCGAGAAAACAAGCCATGGAACGTCTGATTGCAAATGCAGAGCGTTTAGGAGCCAATGCCGTTGTGATGGTACGGTTCGATTCGGGAGAGATTGCACAAAACATGAGTGAAATCGTGGCATATGGTACAGCGGTTGTAGTGGAAAAAGATGATTAGCCAAGGGATCACAGGTTGTAAGCCCTTACTTCATCGAGACGATAAAACCGTTTTGGATTCTCTAAACAGAAAAGAACGATAAGAAGAAAACAGCCTTCAAACCGTGAAGGCTGTTTTCTTTTTTTGATTGAAATTTGAAACAAGAACATGTATCCTTAAAATGAATGCGCTTTCAAAAATAGCACCTGATCGAACGATCAGTAGGATAGAAGGTTGGCGGTAGCATGAAAAATCATATTATTCCAG
The DNA here is from genome assembly GCA_025449475.1 of Thermoactinomycetaceae bacterium. Lineage (GTDB taxonomy): Bacteria > Bacillota > Bacilli > Thermoactinomycetales > Thermoactinomycetaceae > JANWJM01. The sequence continues at coordinate 11,634 of JANWJM010000002.1, read as the reverse complement.
CTATGGTGAAAGATGAACGATTGATTGCCAAGCGAAGACAGCAGATTGTAGATGGGGCCGTTCAATTATTTATTAAAAAAGGATTTCATAAAACGACCACTCGTGAGATTGCGAGAAAGTGCAATATGTCGATTGGAACAATGTATGAGTATATTCAGAATAAGGAGGATATACTCTATCTTGTCTGTGACTATATTCACTGTAAAATGGAAAAAAAGATTCGTCGTGTGATTGCGGAACAAGATTCAGGGATGGAATCTTTAGTAAAAGGTTTTCGACAATTGCTAAAAGTGATGGATGAAATGCGTTCCTATGTTTTACTAATTTATCAAGAAACAAAATCATTGCCTAAGGCAAGAATGAAATTTGTTTTACAGAACGAAGAAAATATTACCGCAATTTTTGAACATATTTTAGAGAAAGGAATTCAGGATGGAACCATTAATCTTGAACCTCAATCGGTAAAGTTGATGGCTCATAATATTATGGTGATTGGTCAAATGTGGACGTTTCGCTATTGGAGTTTGGGGCGCTTCTATACCATTCAAGAATATACAGAACAACAGTTAAATTTATTAATTAGCCAATTGATTCGCAATCGATCAACCAGTTTGAATTCCATAGAATCAGACGTTGACTTTGCCTAACTTTTGGATACAATATTGATTAATCTGTTTGGTGCGGAAGGAAGTGTCCATTTGAGCGATCCATCCAATATCGAAAATGTGCAAGAGCGGTCAATGGTAGATATTGCCTATGACCTGTTGGAAAATAAAGGCGAATCTATGGCTTTTACAGAAATTATGAAGCTAGTGGCTCAACGAAAAGGATTTTCAGAAAGCCAAGCTGATGAAATGATTGCGCAGCTCTTTACGGAGATAAACATTGATGGTCGGTTTGTCTGTGTAGGAAGAAATCTATGGGGGCTCAAACATTGGTTTCCTCTTGAACAGTCATCGGATTCGGCAGTCGCTGCAAATGTGAAAGAGGATGACGATCTCACAGAAGATGTTGAAGAATACGAGGATGGCGAAGATGAATTGGAAGAGGACTATCCAGAACATGTTTTTGTGGATGAAGAATTAGAAGATGAGGATTGACAAACCATTCATCACTTGGTTAAACTTGTGTTTGGGCTCACTATGATGTACGTAACTTGAGCGCCTCTACAATTAGGGGCGCTTTTTCTATTTTTTTGGATATTGGGTATCCTGTGGATAGGAGGAAGAAGTGATCGATGACAAAATTTATTTTTGTTACCGGTGGCGTAGTCTCTTCTTTAGGAAAAGGGATTACTGCTTCGTCATTAGGGAGACTGTTGAAGAATCGCGGCTATAACATTACCATTCAAAAATTTGATCCTTATATTAACATTGACCCAGGAACGATGAGCCCTTATCAACTTGGTGAAGTTTTTGTGACGGATGATGGTGCTGAAACCGATTTGGATTTGGGGCATTATGAAAGGTTTATTGATATCAATCTAAATAAAAACAGCAATGTGACCACCGGAAAAATCTATTCTTCCGTGATCAATAAAGAGCGTCGAGGGGATTATTTAGGTGGAACCGTGCAAGTGATTCCTCATATTACAGACGAGATCAAAGATCGAGTGTTTCAGGCGGCTAGAGATTCCCAGCCTGATATCGTCATCACTGAAATTGGTGGAACAGTAGGGGACATTGAGAGTTTGCCTTTCCTCGAAGCCATTCGACAATTTAAAAGTGATGTCGGTAGAGAAAATGTGATGTACATTCATTGTACGTTGATTCCGATGTTAAACGCAAGCGGTGAGTTAAAAACCAAACCCACACAACATAGTGTCAAAGAATTACGAAGTATTGGCATTCAACCTGATGTGATTGTTTGTCGTACCGAACATCCACTATCCGAGGAATTAAAGCGTAAAATCGCCCTCTTCTGTGATATTGATCGCGATGCCGTGATTGAAGCTCGGGATGTGGAGACCCTTTATGAAGTCCCTCTGATGCTTCAAGAGCAAGGCTTAGATGAAATCGTGGTGAAATATTTGGGGCTTTGCAATTCAGGGGCAGATATGTCCGAGTGGATCCAGTTGGTAAATCGCGTGAAAAATTTAAAACATCGAACCAAAATTGCGATTGTAGGGAAATATGTTTCCTTTCCGGATGCGTATATGAGTGTTGTCGAAGCCTTAAAGCATGCTGGTTTTGATAGCGATACAGAGATTGAGGTAGAATGGGTCGATTCGGAAAAATGCAATAATGAAAATGTGGCAGAGCGATTAAGTGATATGGATGGAATTCTCGTACCAGGAGGATTTGGTCGTCGGGGAATCGAGGGGAAAATTGCTGCCATTCGTTATGCTCGAGAGCAGAAAATTCCCTTTTTGGGGATCTGTTTGGGGATGCAAATGGCTTGTGTTGAAGGAGCAAGAAATTTGCTCAAATTGGATCGCGCAAACAGTTCAGAGATTGATCCTGATACGCCGGATCCCATTATCGATTTGTTACCCGAACAAAAAACGATACAGGATAAGGGAGGGACAATGCGGCTGGGTTTATATCCATGCAAAGTGCTACCCGAAACACTGGCATATCAAGCTTACGAGAAAGAGCTGATCTATGAACGACATCGTCATCGCTATGAGTTCAATAATGACTACCGTGCTCCATTCGAAGAAGCCGGTTACTGTTTCTCGGGTACTTCGCCAGATGGAAGATTTGTAGAGATGATTGAATTCAAGGATCATCCATGGTTTGTCGCCACCCAGTTTCATCCGGAATTTAAATCACGTCCTACGCGTTCACAGCCGTTGTTTCGTGAATTTGTCGCCAGTGCGTTACGAAAAAAGAGAAGCGAAATGCATTAAGAGGTTTGATTCCCCTTCATCAGAGGGGAATTCTTTATTGGTATAAGAGGAATATACTATTTTGTAGTTGATTTCATGGATGATAGCCTGTGCGGGGTGCTGGCAGCCAAGTGACTTAATTCATAGATAACTTTTCCTATTTTAACCAAATTAAGGAGCGGCCAAGAGGAAGAAAATAACAATTTTTTGCTTCGCGTTAAAAAAAATGGTTGTGATTGCAGGGAAATTAAGAATCAAAACGAATATGTTTTCAGAAAAAGATAAAAACATGTTCGGTTAGGGGCTGAAAGGAATGTTTGCTTGGAAAACATCACGGTGAATTCAAGCGAAATCTGCCGGTAAATGGGATTATTTTCATTCCCGCTGAAAGGCTACACTTTAGGAGGTTTGGTGTTTTTGAGTCCGAAAAAAGTGTTGGTAGTTGATGATCAGTACGGAATCCGCCTATTGTTAAAAGAGGTTTTTTCGAAAGATACAAACATTATTATCTATCAAGCTTCAAATGGAAAACAAGCACTTGAAGTGATTCAACATGAAAAGCCAGATTTAATCCTCCTTGATATGAAAATGCCAGGTATGGACGGGATCGAATTATTGCGAAGATTAAAGCGGCTCAATACACGAGCAAAAGTGATTATGATGACTGCATATGGAGAACTTGATATGGTTGAGGAAGCTTCAGAATTAGGGGCTTCTGCTCATTTCACAAAACCATTCGATATAGAGGAACTGCGCTCTGAGGTGATGAAACAGTTGGTTTCTTAACTTTTAGCAGGAGGAATGTTATAATGAATCCGTGTAAAATCTAAAAGTTAGGAGGCCTTGGAGCCATGCCACTCGTCTCAATGAATGCATTTTTACCACAAGCCAAATCGGAAGGATTTGCAGTTGGTCAATTTAATATGAATAATCTCGAATTTGTTCAAGCGATTATCGAAGCAGGGAAAGAAGAACAATCCCCTCTGATATTTGGTGCTAGCGAAGGAGCAATCCGATATATGGGATTGTCCAATGTGGTAGCGCTAGCCAAAGTGGCAGCAGAGGAATCAGGTCTTCCTGTGGCGCTCCATTTAGATCATGGTAGCAGTTTTGAAATGGTGATGAAGTGTATACAGGCTGGGTTTTCATCCGTGATGTTTGACGGTTCCCATTATCCTTTTGAGGAGAATATTCGATTGACGAAAAAGGTTGTCGAAGCTGCTCACGCTGTGGGTGTCTCCGTAGAAGGTGAACTGGGCACGATTGGCGGAGTAGAAGATGATTTGGAAGTTGCCGATGAGGATGCCATGATTGCGGATCCAGATGAAGCGATTCGCTTTTGGGAGGAGACACAAGTAGACGCTTTGGCGATTGCGGTGGGAACTGCTCATGGAATGTATCAAGGTGAGCCACAAATTCGATATGATGTGATAGAAAAGGTTAGTAAACAAGTGGATGCTCCGATTGTACTTCATGGAGGATCAGGAGTACCGGACGAATCAATCAAAAAAGCGATCTCGTTAGGTGTCGGAAAGATTAATGTCAATACAGAGAATCAAGTGGCAAGTTCTAAAGTGATTCGTCAGTTGCTATCCGAACAACCGGATTTAATTGATCCTCGCAAATATCTAGGCCCTGCTCGTGAGGCAATCAAAGAAGTGGTCAAAGCAAAGATGAGATTATTTGGAAGTTCAAACAAAGCAGTGAAATCATGAAATCATCGAATCTCATTAAGGAAAGGAGGAGACACAGGATTCAAAGAATGGATCTTTGTTCGATTCATTCTTTTTTCGCCATTGTTTAGGCGAGTCTCCTGTTTGCTCATTTATGAAGTTTTTTCTTGATACAGCGATTGTGGATGAAATACGTGAAGTCAATGAACTTGGTCTACTTGCTGGAGTCACAACTAATCCCAGTTTAATTGCAAAATCAGGGCGTGTGTTTGAAGAAGTCTTGCAAGAAATAATTGAAATTGTAGAGGGTCCGATCAGTGCGGAGGTAGTCAGTAGAGAAGCAGAAAAAATGATCGATGAGGGTTTACAACTTGCGCAATTATCCGAGAAAATTACCATTAAAGTTCCGATGACCCTCGAAGGATTAAAAGCAGTCCATCATTTCTCGAAAAAAGGGATAAAAACTAACGTTACATTAATATTCTCCGCGAATCAAGCATTGATGGCGGCACGTGCTGGAGCCACTTATGTAAGCCCCTTCCTCGGACGATTGGATGACATTAGTCAAGAAGGCATCCCTTTAATCCGAGATATTGCGAGGATTTTTGAACAGCATCAAATTTCTACGAAAATTATCGCAGCCAGTATTCGTCATCCGATCCATGTGACCCAGGCAGCACTTGCTGGTGCTCATATTGGAACTCTCCCCTATTCTGTGATCAAGCAATTGGTCAAACATCCTCTTACTGATCAAGGGATTGAAAAATTTGAACAAGATTGGGCAAAGGTTCATCCATCATAAAGCGATGATCTATTGGGTGGTTTGAAAACATTTTTGATCAATTGATCGACCCTCCACATCGAAGTGAGCGTCAGGCGAGGTAGGGGAATCCCTTTTGCAAGCCTGACCCTCTTTGTTAAGTAGGCGGTGATTGGTCATCGATTATGAGGATAACGCGGCTAGTTCCTGTGGATGTATAATCCGGTTTTATCACATCAAACGGCTCCAAGGACATGGAGCATTGCCAGAGATAAATGCAGTGTGATAGCAATGGAGATTGAAGCAACATTTGGATCTATAGTATGTTACAATCGCTGTAAATATGATACTCTAATATAAACTATGACATACTGTATGCTCGAAGGAGTCGATAAAATTGGAAAGAAGTTTATCATTGGAGTTAGTACGTGTAACCGAAGCAGCTGCTGTTGCTTCGGGTCGTTTGATGGGATTAGGAAAGAACGATGAAGCGGATGAAGCTGCCACAGTTGCTATGCGTCAAGTGTTTGATACGATTCCCATGCGTGGAACAGTAGTGATTGGAGAAGGCGAGATCGATGATGCGCCCATGCTATACATAGGTGAAAAGTTGGGGTTAGGATATTTACCAGAAGTCGATATTGCCGTGGATCCTTTGGAAGGGACAAACCTGGTTGCCAAAGGGATGTGGAACGCTTTATCCGTAGTGGCAATATCGGAGAGAGGGGGTCTTCTCCATGCACCTGATATGTATATGCAAAAGATCGCAGTTGGACCGAAGGCCGTAGGAAAAATCGATATTGATGCACCGATTGAGACCAATTTACAAGCAGTCGCCAAAGCAGTGGGAAAAGATATGAATGATCTGGTGGTTGTGCTGCTGGATCGCCCACGCCACCAGGGACTCATCGATGAAATTCGCAAAGCAGGATCTCGTATTAAATTAATTTCGGATGGGGATGTAGCGGGGGCGATTTATACTTGCTTTGAACATACAGGCGTGGATATGTTACTTGGCATTGGGGGAGCTCCCGAAGGAGTACTTTCAGCAGCTGCATTGAAATGTTTAGGCGGAGAACTTCAAGGGAGATTATTGCCCAAAAACGAGGAACAGCATCAACGCTGTGTGCGAATGGGACTCAAGGATCCCAATCAGGTTTTGTATATGGAGGATTTAGTCAAGGGAAAAGATGCAATTTTTGCTGCGACGGGTGTAACCGATGGTGAATTGTTAAGAGGTGTTCGTTATCAAGGGACTCAAGCGAAGACCCATTCGGTGGTCATGCGTGCTAAAACGGGAACCATTCGTTTTATTGAAGCGACCCATCGACTGGAAAAGAAACCGAATCTCGTTTTGTAAAGGAGATTCCCATTTAAATCGGGAACAATGATGAGCAAAGAGTGGAGATGGTTGCCATGGAATATACACTGAGCGATCTCGAAAATCGACGATTAACAGAATTGTATAAATTAGCGAAGGAATATCAAATTCCTTATTATAGCCAAATGAAGAAAAAGGAATTAATTTTCGCGATTTTGAAGGCGAAAGCAGAACATGATGGATTTATGTTTATGGAAGGAGTATTAGATGTTCTGCCGGAAGGATATGGTTTCCTAAGACCGATTAATTTTTTGCCTTCGTCAGAAGATATCTATATCTCTGCGTCACAAATACGACGGTTTGATCTGCGTTCGGGAGATCTTGTATCTGGAAAAGTTCGCCCGCCCAAGGAAAATGAACGGTACTTCGGTTTGCTACATGTAGAAGCGGTCAATGGGGAAGATCCCGATGTTGCTGCTGAACGTTTGCATTTTCCGGCTTTGACTCCATTATATCCGCAAAAAAGACTGCTATTAGAAACTTCTCCGGAAAAAATATCTACGCGTATTATGGATTTAATCGCTCCTGTAGGACTCGGTCAACGAGGATTGATTGTTGCACAGCCAAAGGCTGGAAAAACGATGCTTTTAAAAGAAATTGCCAATAGCATTACCACCAATTATCCCGAGATTGAACTCTTTGTACTGTTGATCGATGAGAGACCCGAAGAGGTCACAGATATGCAACGATCCGTGAATGGTGAAGTTGTAAGCTCCACATTTGATGAACTTCCTGAAAATCATATTAAAGTCGCCGAATTAGTGTTAGAACGTGCGCAAAGATTGGTTGAACATAAGCGAGATGTAGTTATTTTGTTAGATAGCATTACCCGTCTCGCGCGTGCCTATAACTTAGTGATCCCGCCAAGTGGACGAACTTTATCAGGAGGAATCGATCCCGCTGCTTTTCATCGTCCGAAGCGCTTTTTTGGGGCAGCACGAAATATTGAAGAAGGTGGGAGCCTCACGATTTTAGCTACAGCTCTTGTGGAGACCGGATCACGCATGGACGATGTCATCTATGAAGAATTTAAAGGAACCGGAAATTTGGAGCTTCATTTGGATCGAAGATTAGCAGAAAGAAGAATCTTCCCAGCGATCGATATTCGTCGTTCTGGCACGAGAAGAGAAGAGTTGCTGCTGGAGAAAGAGGATCTCGAAAAACTCTGGTTTCTCCGAAAAACCATGTCAGAAGGAAATGAGTATACCGAAGGATTTGTTCGAAAACTTAAAAGTACAAAAACCAATAAAGAATTTTTGGCTACTATTGAAACCTCATCCTCTTCTAAAGCCTCTACCGTATTTTAGTGCCTTACAAATCATTCCCAGACTCTTTCAAAGTGGGTTGTATGAGATTCAATGGAATAATTGTTATGTTTCGGCATAGTGATGGAGTAGGAAAAGATATTTTCCTATACTCTAATCTCTTGTGAGGTGCTGTGATGTCACACAAAAAGGCATTGTTAGCCTCTTCCCTCACCGTTTGTTCTGCGTCTACTTCTTTTGCTGTCGGTTCCAATGATGGATCTGTTGCGTATGCTGAGGATCCCTTGCAACATACTCAATCGCATCATCAGGCAAAAACGGATTTTAGCCAATCCCGTCATCAATATTTGAAATCCGTTTCCATAAGTGCTGCTGATCCGTCTTTCCATCAGACACCCAAAACAATCACTTACAATGTAGAAAAAGGAGATACGCTGTATCGTATTGGATTGCTCTTTGGCATTCATTATCAAGATTTAGCACAGTTTAACCAGATTACAAATCCTCGTAAGCTTAAGATTGGACAGCAGTTGCAGATTCCATTGCAGGCAGAGTGGGCTTATACAGAAAAAAGGGAGACCGTAGAATCATTGGCAAAGAAGTATCATACGACCATAGAGGTCATGACTTACCTCAACCCTATTTTCCAAGAACAAAGGATCACGGAAAGAGGTCAATGGATCTTAGTCCCAAAGAAAGTGAGGTTTTCCTATCGGAAACCACTTGACAGACCAGCCAAACAGAAAGTTAAGAAAAGTAAAAAGGTCGTAAAATTTACAAATCCTACGCTGGAGAATTCTACGCCGAAACAAGCGACCCATCGATTTCTTTGGCCGGTAAAAGGGCAGATCACCAGTAAGTTTGGGTGGCGTCACGGACGCCAGCATAAAGGGATAGACATTTGGAACGCAGCCAGGTCCAAAGCACTGATTTATGCATCACAAGACGGAGTGGTTACTCGTGCCGGCTATACTGGCGGATATGGAAATTTGGTTGTTATTGAACACGGTAATGGTTGGGTGACCTATTATGCACATCTGAGTAAAATTGGTGTAGCCAAGGGACAGCGTCTAAAAGCCGGGGATATTGTTGGCAACATGGGAAAAACCGGGAATGCAACGGGGTATCATCTGCATTTTGAAATACGAAAGAATGGAGAAGCGATGAATCCGCTTTCCCTATTGCCATAGATCCATTCTTTGATCAAATCTAGTAGATGCCCCCTCTTTCTTCTTGCGGCTTCTTTCGAGGAATGCTATAATACATCAGTATTCATTGTGCGAAGAGCGTGAGAAAGAGGTGAGGTTCTTGAAAACAGCTATTCATCCGGAATATAAATTAACCACCGTTACCTGTGCATGTGGAAATTCGTTTGAAACGGGATCGACAAAAGAAAATTTGCGCGTAGATATCTGTTCAGCTTGTCATCCTTTTTATACCGGTAAACAAAAACTGGTTAACCGTGGCGGGCGAGTGGATCGATTTAAAAAGCGATACAATCTCAAATAATTTTTAGAGAGGGCGCGAGTTATATCCGCGGCTTCTTTTTTTATGTCTAGTAAAAAAAGAGAAATGTTAAGGCTTTAAGGGGAATACGGAATGAGTCCAATCATTTAAAATCTAATGATGGTAAAATCTAATGATGGATATATAATTTTTATTCGATTATTAATATTTGGTGTTATTTTTGAACCTATTTTGTTACAATTTAAACTAGATAGACTTATTATACTAAAGTAGGGAAAAGAATATGGTAAAAGTTTATTACATTTTCAGAGAAATTGATGACCTTGCTGATTTTAAAGAAAATTTTTTTCGCACTTTGTTGCCGATGATGCTACAGGCTCCAGGAAGTTTAGGGGTCAAAATCACAACAATGTTGCCGATGAGTTCTGATATGTCACAAGATGTAAAAGGAGTTCAAATGGTTGCTGAATCTATTTTTGAAACCCAAGTAGCAGTGGATCAAGTGGTGACATCGCAGGTCGGGCAAAAACTGATGGAGACTGCGAATCAATTACCGGGAGAACTTTCTATTTATATGGGAGAAGAGAAGACGTATTCACCCTCTCATCTTGAAGAACATCCTATGAACAGGGGTTGATCGAATGAGTTTAATCACGGCACTACATCCATTTCCTTTTTATTATGAAATGCAAAAAGAACGTCCGGTCTATTTTGATCCGGAGTATACGTTGAACTGGGGACACAAAGGCGTATGGCAAGTCTTTCAATATCAAGATGTGAAAAGGATATTAAGCGATTATGAAACCTTTTCAAGTGAAGGTGCCCCAAAGGTGGAAGGCAGTCCTCTTAGTATAGGGATTACCCAGACAGATCCTCCACGACATACCTTTCTCAGGAAAATTATTTCCAAAGCTTTTCTCCCATCCGTTGTGAAGAAATTGGAGCCGTGGATTCGCCAACAAAGCGAAGAATTGCTTGATCAAGCACTCGCAGCGGGTGAAATGGAATTTATGGAAGAGTTTGCTATTCCGATTCCAGTTCGCGTGATTACACGACTCATGGGAATCCCTAATCAAGATTATATGCAAGTCTATGAGTGGGCAAATTTGATTATTCAAAATCCAGCAGAAGTTGAAGGTGGTGTGGAAGGATTTTTCCGTGCCCAACAAGAGCAGACGGTATTTTTTAAAACATTAATCGAAGAACGAAAACAAAATCTCCAAGACGATTTGATTAGCCATTTAATCCGCGCAGAGGTGGATGGTGAAAAATTAGGGGAGGATGATCTCGTCTCATTTTGTATGGTGCTATTGCTAGCTGGAAATGAAACAACAACAAATCTATTAGGAAATGCTGTGTTCACATTCACGGAACATCCTGAAATTCAAGAACATCTGATTCAGAATCCAGAGGATATTCCAAAGGCGATTGAAGAAGTCTTACGTTATCGTTCCCCTGTACAGAATTTATTTCGGGTGGCTACAAAAGATGTAGAGATCGGTGGTCAAACGATTAAAAAAGGAGATTATGTCGTTGCATGGTTGGGCTCAGCCAACCATGACTCTACCGTCTTCCCTGATCCCGATAAATTTGACATTCATCGTGAGAATCATAAAGCGATCAGCTTTGGTCATGGTATTCACTATTGTGTGGGTGCACCTTTAGCCAGACTTGAAGCGAAGGTAGCGCTCGAAGTACTATTCAGCAAGGTGAAGGAGATCCAGTTGAAACCTGGTGCCGCCATTCGGCGCAATCCAAGTACAATGATGTATGGATTATTAAATTTACCAATTGTGTTTCAATCACAATAATTTATAGATTCACTGAGATGGGCAATTCAGAGAAGAAAGGATATATGAAGTTGGTTAAAACGTTTAATATCATACGGAAGGTAGATGATCCAAACTCCTTTGAGGCATATTTTATAGAGAACATTTTACCGCTTATTTTTAAAACAGCAAGTTTACAGGTAAAAATAACAAAAGTGATTCCATTAAGTCGAACAAAAGGTCAAACGATCGAGGGGATTCAGTTTATTATCGAATCCTATTATGATTCTTTGGAAGTGATTGATCAAACGGTTCACTCAAAAGCCGGTCAGAAGTTAATGGAAAAGTCAGCTACAATGCCTGGGGAACTCTCTGTCTTTATTGGACAAGAGAAATTTATTTCATCTCTTGCAGATTCCCCCGACTCAACCGGATAAAATTCGTTTCAATGGAAAAATCGCTCATACATTTGAGCGATTTTTTGCCTTT
>JANWJM010000001.1 GCA_025449475.1 Thermoactinomycetaceae bacterium | reverse complement strand
GGATCGCATCATTCCTCTTTATAAAGGGTTGAAGAATCAACGGGTTGTGAAAAGCACAACTTTTATTGAAAAACAACGTTTGTCACATCAAGAGGAAATCCAAGAAACAAAGAAAGAGGAAGAGCTTCAACGATGGGAAAAGGCACTTGCCAAATATCGTTACAACGTACGACGAGAAGGGGATTCGCTCCTTGCGGAAAAGGGGCGTTTTAGTCGTTGGGGGCCTTATATTAATCATATCGGTTTGATCTTATTCTTACTTGCCGCCCTTTTTCGCTGGATCCCAGGATGGTCCGTTGAGGAGTTTATCTGGATTCGCGAGGGAGAGATCAAAAAGATCCCAGAAAGCGATTATTATGTCAAAAATGAGAAAGCGATTATGGAATTCTATGATCCACAACAGTTGCCAAAATCGGTTAAAAATGGTTCTGTTGTGAAAAAGTATCAGACAAATGCCGTATTATATGAACAAGATGTCGCGACTGGGAAGTTAAAAGAAGTTCATCGAGGTTCGATTTTAGTTAATCATCCCCTTCAGTATCAAGGGTATGAGTTGTTTCAATCAAGTATGGTACCGGAGTTACACGCTCTTTCTTTAAAAGTGATCGAGAAAGCAACAAAGAAAGAGATCGGTCAATTTAAGGTCGATTTATATCAAATGAATCCCAAAGATATCTATGAGGTGGGTTCGGACGTAGAAGTAAGAATTTCCGAGTATTATCCTGACTTCGCGCTTGATGAGAATAATCAGCCCATTACAAAATCGCAAGAGCCCAATCAACCGGCTTTTATTTTTGAAGCCAGAAGGAAAGGAACAACAGAATGGGAACGATCTTGGGTGATTGCAGGGCAAGATCTTGATCAACTGACGAAAGAGAATCAATATGATATTGACTTGGCTGGTTTTGAGATGAAAAATAAAACCGGGTTACTGGTTCGTGTTGATAAAACATTACCTTTTATATTGCTCGGTGCGTTTATTTGTGTCATTGGTCTTGTGATGGGATTTTATTGGCAACATCGTCGAGTGTGGATTCGTTGGCAAGAGGGAGTGATGTTTGTTGGTGCGCATACCAATAAAAACTGGTTTAGTTTACGCCATGAGCTTAACAAAGTGATTCAGCTCACCGGTATGCAGGATGATTGGTTAGGAATTAGGGGGAAGAATGAATGGAAAAAATAATGGAATACTCTCTAATGGGTGCATTTCTTCTTTATCTTCTCTCATCGGTGATGTTTGTACTAGGGATTGCCGGAAAAGAAGAAGATACAGCAACGCGAAAATTACGTGAACATAAATGGGGCAAAAGAGGCGTTTTACTTGCGGGAATCGGTGCAGGGCTTCAGTTGCTTTTTATTATTTTGCGAGTCATCATTGGGGGTCATTTTCCAACAAGCAATCTGTTTGAATTTATTGCATTCCTTTGTTTTACTATTGTGTTAGCTTTTGTGGTGTTATTTTTTATTTATCGAAATATTGTGCTCGGTGCATTTGTCATGCCGTTGGCAGTGGTATTGCTGGCCTATGCGTCTGTATTTCCTACCGAAGTACAACCGCTGATTCCAGCATTGAAAAGTCACTGGTTATTTATCCATGTGACATTGGCTGCGATTGGACAAGGAGCATTTGCTGTTGGCTTTATTGCTGTGCTTGTTTATTTGATCCATCAAAAAGCACAAGAGAAAAAGGGTCTAAACATTTTTTTCTTAGAAGTATTGATGGCAGTTATTTTCATGTTTGTTGGTTTTATTTTGAGTAGCTTCTTTTTCAAAAGCATCGATTATCATGCGCAATTTGAACATCCGGTAGAAGGTGAACAAGTAGTTCAAGAGTATCATTTGCCTCCACTCGTTGGTCCTGATCAAGGAAAAATTGTTCATATCGACTCGTTTTTAGGCTTATCAAAACCATTCTTTTCTGCTCCTTCATGGATGGAAGGTCAGAAAGCAGCAAGTAAGTTGAATTCAACACTTTGGTCGGTGTTCACGGGTTTGATTCTCTATGGCGGGCTGCGTTTGATCCTTCGAAAAAGAATTTCAACTTTTTTACAGCCACTGGTAAAAAATTTAAATCCGGATTTGGTGGATGAGATTAGTTATCGCTCTATTGCAATCGGCTTTCCCATTTTCACTTTGGGTGCTTTGGTTTTTGCAATGATTTGGGCTCATCAAGCTTGGGGGAGATTTTGGGGCTGGGATCCCAAAGAGACTTGGGCTTTTATTACATGGTTATTCTATAGTGCGTATCTCCATTTGCGTTTATCGAGAGGTTGGCATGGTCTAAAATCTTCATGGCTAGCTGTAGGTGGTTTTGTTATTATTATGATCAACCTAATTTTCATTAATCTCGTAATCTCTGGTCTGCATTCATATGCTTAAAGCGGGGTGAAATGATGGATAAGCAATATCATATTTTGGTAGTAGATGATGAGGAAAGAATTCGCCGATTATTACGTATGTATTTAGAGCGGGAAGGATATAAAATTGACGAGGCGGAAAATGGAGAAGAAGCTTTGGAGAAAGCATTTCAAGTCGATTATGATTTGATTTTGTTAGATTTAATGTTACCTGGAATGGATGGACTGGATGTATGTGCAGAGATTCGTCGGAAAAAAGCGACGCCGATCATTATGTTGACCGCTCGTGGAGAAGAGAGTAATCGCGTGGAAGGCTTTGAAGTGGGAACCGATGATTATGTCGTTAAACCTTTCAGTCCTCGGGAACTTGTTCATCGGGTGAAAGCAGTGCTAAGACGTACGTCGGCAACAGCTTATCTTTCCACAGATATGGAGACACACAATGTCATTGTTTTTCCAGATTTAATGATTGATCATGATGCCCATGAAGTAAAAGTTGGTGGGCAATCGATTACGCTTACGCCCAAAGAATATGAGTTGCTCTATTATCTGGCTTGCTCGCCAGATAAAGTATTTACTCGAGAACAGTTGCTTCGGGATGTATGGAACTATGAATTTTTCGGTGATCTGCGTACGGTTGACACACATGTGAAACGATTACGTGAGAAATTGAATCGTGCCTCTCCGAAAGCAGCGAAGATGATTACTACGGTGTGGGGAGTCGGCTATAAACTCGAGGTGCCCAAAGAGTGATCTACCGCAGTGTGGTGGGCAAGTTATGGATGACCATTATTGTATTAGTTGCTTTGGTGCTAGCTGTATTTAGTCTGTTTTTAAACCAACGGATTGAAAAAACCTACTATATTGATCAGGAAAAGAGTTTGCGTCAATTTGCGGAAGAAGTCCAACAAGGCTTAGCCCAATCGGATCAGAATCACTCGTATTTTCTGGAGCATGTGCTCAAGGTTTCTCGTTTGTTTCATGTTTATATTGCTGTTTTGAATCGTCAGGGTACCGTGAAACCATTGCCGAACTCAAACGCCAATCAGT
Source organism: Thermoactinomycetaceae bacterium (assembly GCA_025449475.1). Taxonomy (GTDB): domain Bacteria; phylum Bacillota; class Bacilli; order Thermoactinomycetales; family Thermoactinomycetaceae; genus JANWJM01. Next base: position 2,620 of record JANWJM010000001.1, on the reverse strand, counting down.
TAACCATTCAATGGAAAGATATACTGAAACCGAGTGATTTTCAAAAAGTATTGCGAGGAGAGACATTGTCTTGGATCGGGAATGCTTCGATCAGGGAGCCAACTGACCAGAATTTTTCCTTGTCCAAACATGATGTGATATTGGTAGCAACCCCTTATCGCGTGCAGAACCGGATTGAAGGGGTGATTTTGCTTTATCAGGTACAAGCAGAATTAAGCAGCTTTGATATCAAACGATGGATCTTTTACTCTGCTTGTATCGGTATTTTACTTACTACTGTATTTGCTTTTTTTCTATCTACGCGGATTACCCAACCGTTATTACAGATGAAAGAAGCAGCTGAAAAGATGACAAGGGGTCAATTTTCTACGCGAGTGCCGGTTAGAATACATGAACGGGATGAAATTGCGGATTTGTCCATGGCATTTAATCGAATGGCGAGTCAACTGGAGGAGTCGATTCGTTTACTTTCACAGGAAAAAGAACAATTAGCAAGTATTTTGCGAAGTATGTCCGATGGTGTTATTACATTGGATGCAGAAGGAAAAGTTACGTTAACCAATCCTCCCGCAGATCGATTGTTACAACTTTTTCAGAAGGATGACAAAGAAAAAGGCCTTTTGCCTGAGCCCTTAGATCAATTTTACCGCCAAGTGGTCAATGATCACAAAGAACAAATCGGAGATATCTCGATTCAAGGATATACATTTGCTGTGGTAATGGCTCCGCTCTATGAGCGGAACCAGGTACGGGGTGTTGTTGCGGTGACCAGAGATGTGACCGAGGAGAGACGATTGGACAAGCTAAGAAAAGATTTTGTTGCGAATGTCTCGCATGAGTTACGCACACCTTTAGCCATGTTACAAGGATATAGTGAAGCATTGATTGATGATATTGCGGATTCTCCAGAGGCACGCAGGGAGATTGCAGAAGTGATTAATGAAGAGTCACAACGCATGGGGCGTTTGGTTCGGGAATTGCTTGATTTAGCGAGAATGGAATCAGGGCATATTCATCTCAATCGTAATCCAATATCCCTAGACCGTTTTCTGAAACGTGTTTTACGAAAATTCCAATCGATTTCAGCCGAGCAAGAAATCACACTTTTGCGCGAAATTGAAAAGGATCTGCCGGAGGTTTATTGGGATGAGGATAAAATCGAACAAGTATTGACCAATTTGATTGATAATGCGATCCGACATACTCCAGCTGGTGGCAAGGTTGAAGTGACCGTTCGGACAGTGTCCGAGCAAATCCATTTAGCTGTAAAAGATACAGGCTCAGGTATTCCCGAAGAAGACCTTCCCTTTGTGTTTGAACGATTCTATAAAGCGGATAAAGCGCGAACAAGAGGGCAGTCTGGAGGAACCGGTTTGGGCTTGTCGATTGCCAAGCATTTAGTGACCGCGCATCACGGTCAAATTCAAGTGACGAGTCAATTGGGGAAAGGAACCACCTTTACAATTTTACTCCCCATTGGTGCACCGACGTCGGAGGAGTAGGGGTGTGAGTTTGATCATTCTGTCCTCATGACATTCGGAAGATCGATTCAAAAAACAATCCGTGTGTGAAATGCACACGGATTGTTTGGTTATTAGGATTACGGGGTGGGTGGTACTTGTGGTCGGACTGTAATATGGCTGTAGATGACTGTTTTGGGAGCCTGAATTACAGTCCAAACCGTCTCTGCTACTTGCTCAGGTTCAAGAGCGTAATCTTTTGGTTGGTTAAATTTAGTTTTAATGGATCCAGGGCTGATGGTTGTAACTCTTACTTCATAATTTTTGAGTTCAATTCGAAGAGCTTCAGAAAGCATGTTTAGTCCGGCTTTTGAGGCGCAGTAGCCACCACCTTCCGCAAATGCAACGGAGCCTGCGATACTCGAAATATTGACGATATGTCCCTTGGTTTGTTTTAAATAGGGAATTGCATACTTGCATGTTAGGAAGCTACCTTTCAGGTTGACATTCATCATTGCATCCCAATCATGTTCACTTAGGTTGTCAATGGTAGCGAAACGTCCAAGCCCAGCATTATTGATTAAGTAATCCAGCCGACCCGTCTGTTCGATCGTGTAGGAGATCAATGCTTGAACTTGTGAGGAATCGGTGATATCACAAGTAAACGGGAGAAGATGGTCGCCGCATTCCTTTACTAAAGAGTGAAGTTGCTTCGTGCTGCGTGCACAAGCAACCACTTTTACTCCTTTTGCTACAAGTTTTTTGGCAATTTGTCGACCCAGCCCTTTACTAGCACCTGTTACGATCGCTACTTTTGTCACTGGATGACCTCCTTTTTAAAGATCAATATCTGTGATGGCTTCAATCATGTTCAATTCATTTAAAGTATCGAGGACATTCTTGGGGGCTGATTTGTCAATTCGAATCATCATAATCGCTTGTCCACCAACCGTTTCACGACCGACTTGCATTGTTGCAATGTTAATGTTGTGATTGCCGAGGACTGTACCGACTTGACCAATTACACCTGGTTGATCCCGGTGCTGTATCAACAACATATGTCCTTTTGGATTGAGATCGATGGAAAATTGATCGATGTTCACAATCCGAGAACCCAGACCATTGAGAAGGGTTCCAGCAGCACTTCTTTTGTCGCGTGT